>JBIPOH010000005.1:0-27534 GCA_044379435.1 Novosphingobium sp. | reverse complement strand
GAGCGCGGAGCCAATCTGACTTCGCAAGCTCTCGCCGCGCAACTTGGCAGATGGCGTGATGATGGGGTGCGCGAGACACGGTTCCTCATCGGGGCAGCTGACGGGCACGACGCGGAAATGCGCAGCGAGGCCGATCTTCTGCTGGCCTTCGGGGCAGCAACCTGGCCTCACATGCTTGCCCGTGCAATGCTGGCAGAGCAGCTTTGGCGGGCGGTGAGCATCCTGTCGGGCCACCCTTATCACCGGGACGGTTGAAGTTATGACGTCGCGTAAAGCGTTCCTCGCCGTGACCATGGCGCTGGCCTGCATCGCGGGATGGCAGGGGCTTGCCCAGGAAGCTCCATTCCAAAGCACTGACGAAGCCGGTGACGCATTGCGTGTGGCCACGCGCGCGCTCAGTGAAGCGCGAGAGCGCGGCGACGCATTGGAGGAGGCGGCGCGACGCGCAACAGCTGCCGCTGATCGCACGGCAAGCGAGGCCGCAGCAGTCGCCGCGCGGATCCAGCAATCCGAGGCGGAGATTGCGCTGGCGCAAGCCCAGATCGGCGTGATTGATCGGCAGCGCGCTGCATTGCGGTTGCGGATCGCGGCGCGGCAAGAGCCAGTGGTGCGCCTGACCGCTGCTCTGCAGTTGATGTCCCGCCGTCCCCTTGTCTTCAGTCTCGTTCGCGCGGATTCCGTGCGGGAGACGGTCTACTTGCGGGCGGTGCTTGAAACCATGCTGCCCGAAGTCCAGCGCCGGACTGCCGGTTTACGGTCGGAAATCGTGCGCGGCCGCCAGTTGCAGGACAGGGCGCGCCGCGTTGCAGCGCAGCTCAAGGCAAGCGAAGATGCGCTGACCGTGCGGCGTCAGCAATTGGTCGTTCTCGAAAGCAGACAGCGGATTGCTTCACGCAGTGCTCAGGGAATCGCCAGCAGGGAAGCGGATCGCGCGTTAGCGCTGGCCGAGGAGACCCGCGATATTGCTGCATTGATGGAGCGCCTGCGCGCGGATGGCAGCCTGCGTAGCCAGTTGGCTGCGCTCCCGGGGCCAGTGCCGCGGCAGGATCGCCCCGCTTCCATGCTGGTCATCGATGCAAATGCACCCTCGCCCGTCCGGGGCACGGACCTGTCTTGGATCATGCCGGTTGGTGGTCGAATCGTGACCGGATTTGGCGATGCATTCGGGGATGCGCGGTCCCTTGGGGTTACGCTCGCTCCGGCAGCTGGTGCGCAAGTTGTAGCCCCTGCGGCCGGCAGGGTTTCCTTCGCGGGAGACTACCGGGGCTATGGGCGGATCGTCATCATCGACCATGATGGCGGCTGGACATCGCTGATCACCAACCTTGGCCGTCTTGACGTCGCTGTGGCAGCACGGGTTGTTCAAGGTTCTCCGCTTGGCCTTGCCGGGCCGGGCAGGCCAACGGTTGTGGTAGAACTGCGCAAGGATGGGGAACCAGTCAATCCACTGGCTCTGACCAACCAATAATTGCCCCTTTTGCATGGCGCGGGCCCATCTGGCGTTAATCGTGCGGGGCCTATAGAAGCGATGCAAGGCTCTGCACTCTCTGCCGAAAGACGATGATGGCGTTCAAGTTCGCTTCCCTGTTTCGCGCCGCAGCGCTTGTCAGTGCGGTTGCGCTCATTCCTGCCGCGACAGCCGGGCTGGCTGCGGTCGATGCCCGATCCGGGCCCGAGTTCAGCAGGCTCTTGGCGATCTATGAACGGATCAAGACCAGCTACGTCGAGCCTGTCGATGACGACAAGCTGATCAAGGGCGCGATCAACGGCATGCTTGCTGCGCTTGATCCGCACAGTTCCTATCTCGATGCCCGTGATTTCGAGAACCTGCGCACGCAGACTGACGGATCCTATGGTGGCCTCGGTCTCTCGGTCACGATGGATGATGGCGCGGTAAAGGTGATCGCACCCACCAAAGGCAGTCCGGCCGATGCCGCCGGGGTCAAGGCAGGCGACTTTATCACCCATATCAATGGCAAGCTGATCTACGGCGGCACTCTTGATGAGGCGGTCGATCAGATGCGCGGACCGCCGGGCACCACCATCAGCCTCACCTTGTTCCGATCAGGCCGCGACGAGCCTATCGACGTCAAAATCACGCGCCAGATCATCGAACTCAAGCCGGTCGACTGGAAGGTCGAAGGCAGTGTCGGGGTGATCTCTGTCTCCAGCTTCAGCGCCAATGTCGGCAGCGAAGTGCTGGACGCATTCCGGCAGATCAAGACCAAGACCGGTGGCCGTGTAACTGGTCTCGTTCTGGACCTGCGCGGCAATCCGGGCGGTCTGCTGGATCAGGCGGTTGCGCTGTCCGATTTGTTTCTCGATCATGGGGTGATTGTTTCACAGCGCGGTCGCTATCCCCGCGACAATGAGACCTACAACGCCGAATCCATGACCCCCGGCGATATCGCCAAGGGCATCCCGCTGGTGGTGCTGATCAACGAGGGCTCTGCATCTGCGTCGGAAATCGTTGCTGGTGCGCTGCAAGATCAACATCGCGCGGTCCTGATGGGCCAGCGAAGCTTCGGCAAGGGCAGTGTACAGACATTGATGCCATTGACGCGCGATACGGCGTTGAAGCTGACCACTGCCCGCTATTACACGCCATCGGGCCGCTCAGTGCAGGAAGGCGGAATTGATCCCGATATCGCCGTGCCGCAGATTTCCGATCCCGATCTGCGCAAGCGCGCGCAGAAATTCTATCGGGAAAGCGATCTTAGGGGACATCTTGTCAACGAAATCAAGGATGACAAGGATCTTGAGCGCGACAAGATGCAGGACCCGCGTTTCAAGATGACACCCGAGGAACTCAAGGCCAAGGGCATCGACGACTTCCAGCTCTATTATGCGCTGCAGACGCTTGCACGCACTGCGCCTCAGGCGCTGGTCGCCCGCAGGCCCTGAAACCATGACCAGAACGGTGTCCTATCCCGCCCGCATGGCCTATCTTCTTGGGCTGGTAGTGCCAGCAGCATTGCTGCTGGCCGTTTATGTCGCGCAGTACGGATTTGGCCTGCTGCCTTGCGAAATGTGCTGGTGGCAGCGCTATCCCCATTTTGCAGCGGCCGGGCTCGCCTTGCTTGCACTGTTGAATCAAGGCACCCGAGCGGGCGATGCGCTGCTGCGGCTTGCTGCCGTGGCCATTGCGACAAGCGGCCTGATCGGCGCGTTTCACGCCGGAGTGGAGTATGGCTGGTGGGAAGGGCTTACCTCTTGTTCCTCCGCCAGTCTGGGCAATGATCCGCTTGCCTCCATCATGAACGCGCCGCTGATCCGGTGCGACACGCCAGCATGGACGCTTTTCGGAGTGAGCCTTGCAGGTTTCAATTTCCTGATTTCTGTGGGTAGCACCCTGCTCATCTTGGTGCTGCTCGGTATGCGCGACAAGGGACGGAGACGATGACAGAATCCCGTGAGGCGATGCTGCGGGTCAACCAGGCAGGCGAATTCGGGGCAATCCGAATCTATGCGGGCCAATTGGCAGTCATGGGAGATCGAACCCCGCTTTCGGGTGAGATCGCGGCGATGGCTCAACAGGAAGCAGCCCATCGCGAGCGCTTTGATGCGCTGCTTGTCGAGCGCGGCGTTCGACCCACCTTGCTGCAACCCTTGTGGTCTGCAGCCGGTTTTGCCTTGGGGGCGGCGACAGCCTTGATCGGTCCGGAGGCTGCAATGGCCTGCACTGCCGCCATCGAGACCGAGATTGACCGTCACTACACCGAGCAACTCGAACAACTGGGAGACGAAGATCCTGAACTTGCCGGGATGATCCGGGAATTCCGGGACGATGAACGCGAGCATCGCGATACGGCCTTGGCCTCAGGCGCAGAAAAGGCCCCGGCCTATCCGCTGCTGTTCAATGCCATCCGCATGGGGTGCCGTGTCGCCATCGCGGTATCGCGGCGTATCTGATCGTCATGGTTTAAACCCCCATCGCGGCGGCGCGGACTTCAGCTACCGTTCACGCCGTAGAGGGCCTATACCAAGCAGTACGTTCCCCGCTGGAGCCCCTTTGATGAAACGCTTTTCCACCGCCATATTCCTTTCCATCGCGGTACTGGCCGTGCCGCTCCCGGCTGGCGCCCAGACGCAGGACAATGCTGCGGAGAAGATCAACCAGCTTATCGTTTACGGGGATGATCCGTGCCCGGCATCTGCAGACGGTGCGATCACGGTCTGCGCCCGCAAGGACGAAGCTGAGCGTTTCCGCATTCCCAAACCGTTGCGTGAAAACCCCAATGCCTCGGCCAATCAGGGATGGACACAGCGGGTCAAGGCTTACGAGACTGTCGGTGCTTTCGGTGTGAATTCATGCTCGCCAGTTGGCGCGGGTGGCGCCACTGGCTGCATGGCCCAGCTCATCAACAGCGCTTACTCCGAAAAGAAGCAGGCCAGTGACGTGCAGTTCGGCAAGCTGATCGAAGAGGAGCGCGCCCGGCGTCTCCAGACGATCGATGCCGATACGGCGGCAGAACAAGCCCGCGTCGAGGTGCTCGAAAAGGAGTACGAGGCCCGCCTGAAGCGCGAGCGCGATGGCGAAACGCCGCCATTGCCTGCTCCCGCGGTTTCGGTGCCGGTGGTCCCGCTGGCAGCTCCGCCCAACCCCTGAGGCTTTCAGCTCAGGGCAATATCCGGCGCGTCTTCCTGCTTCATGCCCACGGTGTGATAGCCCGCATCGACGTGATGCACTTCACCTGTAACGCCTGAGGACAGACCAGACAGGAGATAGAGGCCTGCTCCGCCGACGTCATCGATGGTGACGTTGCGGCGCAACGGCGCGTTCATTTCGTTCCACTTGAGGATATAACGGAAATCGCCGATCCCGCTCGCGGCGAGGGTCTTGATCGGCCCGGCTGACAGCGCGTTGACGCGGATGCCCTGCGGGCCGCAATCATTGGCCAGATACCGCACGCTGGCTTCCAGCGCTGCCTTGGCCACGCCCATCACGTTGTAGTGAGGGATGACCTTCTCTGCACCATAATAGGAGAGTGTGAGGATGGAGCCGCCCCCGCTGGTCACACCGTTCTCGTCCTCGACCAGTGGCATCATCGCAGCGGCACGGCGCGTGACAGCGACCATGCTGTAGACCGAAATGTTCATGGTCGTCAGGAAGTTGTCCAGCGATGTGTCCATAAACTTGCCGCGCAGCTCATTCTTGTCGGAAAAGCCGATTGCGTGGACGAGGAAATCGATGGTCGGCCAGCGCGCGGCCAGCGTTTCAAATGCGTTGTCCAGCGCTGCCATGTCCGAAACATCGCATTCAATCAGGAAATCGCTGTCCAAGCTGGCCGCCAGTGGCCGCACCCGCTTCTCCAGCGCTTCGCCCTGATACGAGAATGCCAGCTCAGCACCGTGCTCCCGCAGTTGGCGGGCGATGCCCCAGGCAAGCGACTTGTCATTGGCGAGACCCATGATTAGGCCGCGCTTTCCTTCCATCAGTCTCGTCATGCGACCTCTTGCTTCAATGCTTGCGTCGTGCCCGCTCTTCGGGTGTTACGGCCAGAGCTGCGTTAAGCTCGGCGCCCACGACCATCCCTAGGCCAATCAGCCAAAAAAAGAAAAGAGCGATCATCACACCCGCAAGACTGCCGTAGGTGAGGTCGTACATGAACAGGTGATGCAGCAGCTTGGGCAGCATCGTCGTCACGATCAGCCACCACAGCGTGACCAGCAGCGCGCCCGGCCACTTGGGATAGATCCGTGCGCTGTAGGCTCCAGGGGTTAGCGAGATGAAGAGCAGCCACAGCGCGCCGAACAGCACAAGTGCCGGGACGATTCGCGAAAGGGCCAAGGCGTCAACCAGCCCGGTCGCCCGCGGAAGCCATTCCGTTACGGCCTCCATCACTGTTCCGATGATTACTTGTGCAGTGATGGAAAGCAGGATGAGGATGACCGAGGCGATGATCAGAGCGGTCGACATGAGCCGATATCGCCAAAACGCATGGACCAGCCCGGTGCCATAGGCGCGGCGCAGGATATCGCGGATTGTCTCGACCAGACTGCCTACGGTCCACAAGCCGACCAACCCGCCAATCCAGAGTAGTCCGCCGGTCCGCGCCTCGATCACGCCATGCGCGACGGGTGACAGCACATTCGCGACCACCGGCGGCAGCGCCATCAGCACGGTGTTTATGGCTGCAGCCCGGTCCTCCGCTTCACCGACCAGTGAAAACAGGGCGGCCCCGGTTATAAAGAACGGGAACAGCGCGATCAGCACCATGTAGGCGAAGTTTCCGGCATGGATCGTGCCATCAAGCGCCACGCCCGCCCAGACGCGGCGCAGAACGCCTACCGACCGCACTTGCAAGCTTTGCCGGGCGCCCGTGCCATCCGGACTTGCCTTGCCCGAAAGCGCATTTCGCCTGCGGGCCTCAGGCGAGAGATCGGTGACAGGGCTGTACGGCTCACCCGTGGTGAACGGGCCTTGCGCTCCCGTTTCGGGGCGGCGCGGATCAGAGGGCGAACTTGGCACGAATGTCACGCATCTCCCGCCAGCCTTCGAGGCGAGCCTTGAGGTCGGCGTCGTCGGCGGGAACGTCCACCAGCAGCGTTACCAGTTGGTCGCCGCGTTCGCCGTTCTTGCGTGTGAAGCCGCGCCCCTTTAGGCGTAGTGTTCTGCCGCTCGTGCTGCCCGGGGCAATGGTCATCATCACCGGGCCTTCCACTGTGGGAACGCGCACTTTTGCGCCCGCGATCGCTTCGTCGATGCTGATCGGCACTTCCAGCCGGATATTGTCGCCATCCCGTTCGAAGTGGGGGCTGGGTTCGATCTCGATGGTGACGATGGCATCGCCGAAGCCGCCCGGGCCTGCCTCGCCCTTGCCGCCAAGGCGCATTTGCTGGCCATCGACCAATCCGGCAGGCAGCTTGAGGTCGATGGTCTTGCCGTCGGCAAGGGTCACGCGCTGCGGTTCGCGGCGGGCCGCGTCGTTGAAGGGGACCTTGAGTGTGTAGGTCGCGTTGGCCCCGCGCGGTGCAGGGCGCCGCCGTCCGCCAGGGCCAGCCGTGCCGCCACCCATGCCGCCACGCCCGCCGAACAGCCCATCGAAGATATCACCAAGATCTATGCCTTCGCTGCCGCCCTGGCCGAATCCTTCGAAGCCATCGTGGCGATAGCCGCGCTGCCCCCCGGCGAATCCGCCGCCTGGCCCGCCCGCACCGAAGCCGAAGGGCCCGGCTGGATTGCCCTCTGCATCAATCTCGCCGCGATCGAACCGAGCGCGCTTGTCCTTGTCCGAAAGCAGGTCATAGGCCCGCGTCACTTCGGCAAAACGCTCCGCCGCATTCGGTTTGTCGGCATTGCGATCGGGATGAAGCTGCTTGGCCAGCGTGCGATAGGCCGACTTGATGTCTTTCTCGCTAGCGGTGCGAGGCACGCCGAGTATCGAATAAGGGTCTGCCATTAGACTAAGCTAGGATCGCAGGTGCTTACCCGCAAGGCTTGCTATGCATACTGGCCGCGCTGGGCTAGGGCGCGGAGCAATCCGAACGACCAGCAGGACCATGACTGTGCAGACCGAAACGAGCGCAGAGGCCATCCCGGGCTTCGACCCTTTTGCCATTTTCGAGGACTGGTTTGCCGAAGCCCGAGCATGCGAGCCCAATGATCCCAACGCCATGGCGCTGGCGACTGCGACCACGGGTGCTGCGCCTTCGGTGCGGATGGTGCTGCTCAAGGGGCATGGGCCGGACGGCTTCGTGTTCTTTACCAATTTCGAGAGCCGCAAAGGCGCAGAGCTGGCGGCCAATCCGCAAGTGGCGTTGCTGTTTCACTGGAAGAGCCTTCGCCGGCAGGTGCGAATCGAAGGGACGATCAAGGAAGTGACAGTCGCCGAGGCAGATGCCTACTTTGCCAGCCGCCATCCCGAATCGCGTCTTGGTTCGGCTGCGTCCGATCAATCGCGGCCGTTGCCATCGCGCGAGCACTACATGGAACGCGTTGAAGCTCTCAGGGCCCGCTATCCTGATGGTTCCGTGCCGCGACCGGCACACTGGTCGGGTTACCGGGTGACTCCGCATGCCATCGAGTTTTGGCAGGACCGGGAATTCCGCCTGCACGAGCGCCGCCGCTTCACCCGCTCCGAAGGTGGCGGCTGGACCAGTTCGCTCCTCTTCCCCTGAGCGGGAGGGCAATGGCCGCATGGACATGACCCACAGCTCTGACCATGGCGATCTCAATCGCCGGGCAGCCTATGCCAGCATTGCTGTGGCCGGTTTGCTGCTGGCCATGAAGTCTTATGCAGTCGTCACCACGGGGTCGACTGCCATGCTCGGCAGTCTTGCCGATACCGGGCTTGATCTGGTCGCGAGTCTGGCCACGCTGCTGGGAGTCTGGATCGGAGCCCAGCCGGCCGATGCCAACCACCGCTTCGGCCATGGCAAGGCTGAAGCGCTCGCTGCGATGTTTCAGGTTGTGCTGATTTCCTTCTCTGCGCTCGGCCTTGCCTGGCGGGCAGTTGACGAATTCCTCGGAGGCGGCCGCCCGGCAGAAGCAGAGGCGGGCATGTTGGTATCTGTCGTTGCGATTGGTGCAACGATCCTGCTGCTGGCCTATCAACGCCGGGTGATCCGGACGACTGGCAGCCTCGCCATTGCGACCGACAATCTGCACTATGCGTCTGACCTCGTGCTCAATCTGGCAGTGATCGCTGCTCTCGTCATCGACCACTGGCTGGGGATCGCAGGTGCGGATGCCGCATTTGCGTTTGGCATTGCCTTGTGGCTCGGTTGGGGCGCGTGGAATGCGTCGCAGTCCGCCATCGAGCAGCTCATGGATCACGAATGGCCTCTCGAAAAACGCGAGCGCTTCCTCGCGGTTGTCGCGCAGCATCCCGAACTCAAGGGCCTGCATGACCTGCGCACTCGCACCAGCGGCAACCGCGATTTCGTTCAGTTCCATGTCTGGGTTGATGGACGGATGACTGTGACCGAAGCGCACCGAGTCATGGATGAGATAGAGACCAAGCTGCTGGAGGCGTTTCCCGGTGTGGAGATTCTGATCCATCCGGATCCGGATGGCCATGTCGACGATATCGAGATGGCCGCACATGATCTGCTCGCACCAGCGGTCGACGGCGCCAGTCCGGCACTGCGCGTGCAGGGCGGTCCGATGCCGCGCTGAACGGCTTCAGTCGTTCGGCTCGAACAGCGCAACAAGTTCACCCAGCCGGGTCGTTACGGGTTCGAGCCGGTCTTCCTGCGTCTTGCCCAGCCTCACCACGACTAGCCGCCGCGATGGCGAAACCAGCACATATTGGCCCAGATGACCAAGGCAGGCGAACAGATCGCTCGGCCCCCGGTCTGGAAAAAGAGCAGGCTTGCCGGCTGTCGGCGTGCGGTTCAGCCAGATTTGCGCACCGTACTGTGCTTCACGCGGGGAAGGCGTGACCATGAAGTCGATCCATTGGCGCGGCACCAGCTGGGCGCCTGCCACTGCCCCGCGATTGCGCAGGAACTCACCGAAGCGCGCCCAATCCCGCGCCGTGCCGTGGATTAGGCTCCCGCCGATCAAGGTGCCCGAAGCATCGAACTCGGGCAGCATCGAGCGCATGCCCGCAGGCTCGAACAGGCGGGTCCGCAAGTATTCGGCGACGACCCGGCGGCGGCTTTCCGGATCGGGTGCCGGAGCCAGAACCCGCGCAGCAAGATCGGCCAGAATCACGCTGGTCGAGCTGGAATAGACCCACTTGCGCCCTGGCTCATGCTGAAGCGGCTGATCCTCGGCATAGCGCGCCATCGCGTCGCGCCCGTCGAGGAACAGCATGCGTACCTCGTCCGATTTCCATGGCGGCGAAATCGCTTCGGCGTGGCGCAGGCCCGAACGCATCTGCAGGAGCTGGCGTAGCGTTATCTCGCCGCGCGGGTCGCCCGGCCGTTGCCAGGCCGGTATCGGAGCTGGTTCGTCCAGCCGCAGCCGACCGTCCGAAATCAGCATTCCGATCATCACGCCGGTGATCGATTTGGCCATCGACCAGCTCACGAAACGGGTGTTCTCGTGATAGCCTGGCGCATAGCGTTCACCAATGACTCGCCCACCCCGCATCACGATGACTGCACGGGTTTCGGCTGCATCCTCCGTGCTGAACAAGGCATCGACTCGGCGCGCCAACTCTTCACGCGGAACGCCGGGATTTACGGTGACTGCCTTGAGCGCCTCCGCCGAAATCGGCGACTGCAAGGGAGTCGCGGCGGGACTGCACCCGATCAGGGCTGGCACAAGCGCCAAGGGAGCGATAAGGGCAAAGCAATTGCGGGCCATCAGGCGGCCAGCTTTCCTCCAGATCGACCCGGCATGGCAATGGCCAAACCATCCACTTCCCCGAAACTTGCGTTCCAGCCCGGACAGCCGCGCCGAAGAGTGTTGCGTTGGCCGCTCATTGCGCTTGCTGTTGTGTGCGGTGCGGGGGTGTTCGTCTGGCCGCAATTGCATGGCTATGGCGTGACCGGCGCGGCGTATGGCGCCCGGGTTGCCTGTTCATGCCGTTTCGTCGGCGGCCGATCGCTTGGCGATTGCCGCAAGGACTTCGAACCTGGCATGCAGTTCATCACACTCTCGGAAGATGCGTCTGCCCGCAGCGTGACGGCCCGCTTCCCGTTGGTTGCGCGGCAAACGGCGACCTATCGTCAGGGTTGGGGCTGCGTGCTCGGGCCTTGGGGCAAGTGAAACCTAGCGTTCGCCTGCCCACGGCGACGTTGCCTCAATCCAGCCGCCTCCGATAACCCGGTCCCCATCGTAAAGCACGGCGGCCTGCCCTGGCGCGACACCGAACTCGGGCTGAAGAAAGCGGATGGCACATGGAGCGCCGTCGCCGATCTCTCCCTCGACGATGACCGGCACCGGTTTCGCCAGCGATCGCACTTTCGCGGTCAGCTGCGAACGAGAGGGCATCGGCCCGATGCGGTTCGTTTCGCTTAGCCATGCCGTGCCGACCGCGAGCAGCGCTTTCGGGCCAACCATCACGCGCCTTGCCGGTGCATCGAGCGCGGTGACATAGAGCGGTTCACTCTGTCCTCCGATTTCGAGCCCGCGACGCTGGCCGACAGTATAGTGTATCACCCCGCGGTGAGTGCCTAGCACTGCGCCAGTTGCCGCGTGGACGATCTCACCTGGCGCCGAACCTTCCGGGCGCAGTTTCGTGACGATCGAGGCGTAGTCTCCATCGGGCACGAAACAGATGTCCTGGCTATCCGGCTTGGCCGCAACGCCAAGCCCAAGTGCGGCAGCCATGCCGCGCACCTCCGATTTGGGCAGACCGCCGAGCGGAAAGCGCAGGAAATCGAGCTGCTCTTCGGTGGTTCCATAAAGGAAGTAGGACTGGTCGCGTGCCGGATCGACTGCGCGGTGAAGCTCGGGGCCGTACGCTCCGGCAGTCCGCCGCACGTAGTGGCCAGTGGCGAGGCAATCGGCACCAAGGTCTCGCGCCATAGTCAGCAGATCGGTGAACTTGGGCCCCATGTTGCAGCGGATGCATGGGATCGGGGTGCGTCCGGCCATATAATCGTCGGCGAAACGCTCGACGACGTCTTCCCGGAAGCGCGAATCATGATCGAACACATAGTGTGCAATGCCCAGCCGATCGGCGACAGCGCGAGCATCGCGGATATCATCGCCAGCGCAGCATGCACCCTTCCGGCCAGTGGCTGCGCCGTAATCATAGAGCTGCAATGTTACGCCGATGACCTCGGCGCCGCTTCTCGCGGCGATCCCGGCGACAACCGAGCTATCGACTCCGCCTGACATGGCAACGACGATTCGCTTCGGGCCGTCACCGGCCGGAAGTGAAAAAAGTTCAGCAGCCTCGTGCGCATTCAAGGAAAGGGCAGGCGAGGGTTCAGGGGCGGGGCGGGCGGCGGCAGAATCACCGTCAGAGCCCAAGTTGCTATGCATTCCGGCCTCATAGAGGCTTTCCGACGCGAGCGGCAGGTCAAAAAATGGGCAAGGCAGGTCAGTCCGTTTTGGTCAAAACCTAACTCTTGGTGAAGGGCGGCTTTACCCTCCTTTATAGGACTGTGGGCTAGGGACCTGGTCATGGAGATGAGATTTTCCGATTCACGGCCTGCAACCGCGGGCGATTCAAGCCGAAGGCTTCGCCCGCTTGGCTGGAGTGAACTGTGCGCCCGGCTTGTGGCCGCTCACGATACGCGCGGTGTGCTCGCAGGCGGCACTGCTGCAGCGCTTGCCCGCGGTCGCAGCAGTGACGGCGGAGCAGGGGCGAATGGCAGCGAGGGCGGCAGTTTCCATGACTCCGCCGCAGCGTTGCTAAGATACGTTGAAATGGACGCTGAAGGGGCTGTTAACCTCGCTTTTTCAGTGAATGGAAATGATGCGGCGGGCACAGAGGGAGCAGTTCCCAACGTCGCCCCCCAGCGTCGACCAGACGAGAATAGACATGATTGAGAACCAGAAAATCAAGCCGTCGCAAGTCATTGGCCCTCTCGGTGAGCCATTGACACTGGATAGTCTGCCGCCCCCCTCGACCACCCGCTGGGTCGTGCGCCGCAAGGCCGAGGTCGTGGCCGCGGTTAACGGCGGCCTGCTCACGATCGATGAGGTCTGCGAGCGCTACAGCTTGACGCTGGAAGAGTTCGCCTCGTGGCAACGAGCGGTTGACCGCTCGGGCATGCAGGGCCTTCGCGTCACCCGCATCCAGCACTACCGCGATCTGTATGAGCGTCAGCTGAAGTTCTGACTGCCCGGTTCTCCAGCCTCGTCGCGGGGCGCAAGTTATCCCAATGGCCGTCCCGTTACGCGGGGCGGCTATTTGCTTTGGCGTGCCCCAAAAGGCCAAGGCTTAGATCCGATTCTGGTGGCATCGAAGCCACGAATGGATCAATTGTTCATGCACTTTGTCGAGCCGTAATTGTCACTCGTCGGATGGGCGGCTATGGCAACGGTGGCGTGCGGCATCAGCGAAGCTCCCGCGCTTGCGGGAAGTGATATAGTCAGATAATACACTTCCAACGGGCCAGGGTCTTTCCCCAGCCCTGGAATGGCGACGCCCGACCGGGACTAAGGCACGTGAACGACATGAATTACGAAACGACGATCAGAAACGGGCTGCAGCCCGCCATCGAACCGGCATCGGACGATGGTGACTTTGGCGTGGGCGGTGGGAGCCGCCGCCGCATGATCATCGTCGGGGCATTGATTGCGCTCGCCCTCGGTCTCGTCTGGTACTTCATGCACCGGACACCGGCCGGTACCGACGCAGCGGCAACGCGGAACGCGCAGGCCCAGTCCGTCAGCGTGATCACGCCCGGCCTCACCAGCGTGACCGGTTCGATCACGGCTAGTGGTACGATTGCCGCGCGCCGCGAGATGCCCGTCGGCGTGGCCGGCGAAGGCGGCCAGGTGGTCAGTGTGCTCGTTGATGCGGGTGATTGGGTCCGTGCCGGGCAGGTCCTGGCCGTCGTTGATCGCTCCGTTCAGGCCCAGCAGATCGCCGGACAGGCCGCCAACATCGAAGTGCAGCGTGCGAATGCGCGGATCGCTCAGGCCAATCTTGATCGTGCGCTGAAGTTGGTCGAGCGGGGCTTCATCTCGAAGGCCGATGTCGATCGCCTTGTGGCAACGCGCGATGCTGCAGCCGGGCAGGTGCGAGTCGCCGCCGCGCAGCTCGAGCAGCTGCGTGCGACCAGCGCCAGGCTCAATATCGTGGCTCCAGCCGCCGGCCTTGTCCTCACGCGCGGAGTGGAACCGGGCCAGATTGTGAGCGCTGGAAGCGGCGTGCTTTTCCGTATTGCCCGCGAAGGTCAGTTTGAAATGCAGGCGCGCCTTGCAGAAAATGATCTGGCCAAGCTCTCGGTCGGGCAATCGGCGGAAGTGACTCCGGTCGGCACCAGCAAGCCGTTCGTTGGCCAGATCTGGCAGCTTTCGCCAACGATCGACGCGCAGACGCGTGAAGGTGTTGCGCGCATTTCGCTTGCCTACGATCCAGCGCTCCGGCCCGGCGGTTTTGCCAGCGCCCAGATCCGGAGCGGAGCGGTGACTGCGCCGATCCTGCCTGAATCCGCGATCCTCTCGGACCAGCAGGGGGCCTTTGTCTATGTCGTTGACAAGGCCAACAAGGCCACGCGCCGATCGGTCAAGACGGGTGATGTTATGGCTGAGGGTATAGTCGTAGCCTCAGGACTGTCAGGGAATGAGCGCGTGGTGATGCGAGCTGGCGGCTTCCTCAACCCCGGCGATGTCGTGCGCCCTGTACAGGCGAACCTCTCCCCAACAGCTGCTCGCCCAGCCAAGTGAGCAGCGAGCTGCGCCCATGAACTTCCGCAACATCTCCGCATGGTCGATCCGCAATCCTGTGGTGCCGATCGTCATGTTCCTTGGCCTTACACTGGCCGGGATCGTCGCGTTCATGAGCATGAAGGTGCAGGACCAGCCGGACATCGAGTTCCCGCTTGTCATCGTTACCATCTCTCAGCCGGGCGCTGCCCCGACCGAGATCGAGAACCAGATCACCCAGCGCATCGAGTCTGCCGTGCGGACAATCGCTGGGGTCGATACGCTGAGCTCGACCGCGACCGAAGGTTCCAGTCAGACGATGGTCCAGTTTGCCATCGGCACGGACATCAATGCGGCGGTCAACGAGGTCAAGAACGCGGTTGATCAGGTCCGCGGCGACCTTCCGGATGGCATCCTTGAGCCGCAAGTGGTCAAGGCGCAGACTTCGTCCGATGCCATCGCCTATTTTGCGGTCTCTGCCGATGACATGACCATCGAGCAGCTATCGTGGTTCATCGACGATAATGTGCGCAAGCGCTTGCTTTCGGTTCCGGGCATGGCCGAAGTGGAGCGAAATGGTGGCGTCAACCGCGAGATCGCGGTCACGCTCGATCCGATGCGGATGAAGGCGCAGGGCGTTACGGCCACCCAGATCAACGCCGCCTTGCGTCAGGTGAATATCAACGCCGCTGGGGGGCGTGCCGAAGTTGCCGGATCGCGTCAGGCCGTCCGTGTGCTTGGCAATGCAGCCAGCGCGTTCGAACTGTCGCACACGCAAGTGGGCATTTCCGGCGGACGCACGGTCCGTCTGTCCGATGTTGCCGACGTGCGCGACAGCTTCAGCGAAATCACTTCGATCGCGAAGAATAACGGCAAGCCCGTCGTCACCTTCAGCATTGCCCGAGCGCGGGGCGAATCCGATGTCAGCGTGTTTGACGACACCGTCAAAGAGCTTCGCAAAATCGAAAAGGAGCAGGGCGGTCGGGTGCACTTCATCCAGCTCTTCTCCAGCGTCGGCTACACCAAGGACCAGTACAAGTCGTCGATGTCGGCCATGGTCGAGGGCGCCGTACTGGCCGTGATCGTGGTGTTCTTTTTCCTGCGCGATTGGCGTGCCACGATTGTTTCGGCCATTGCCATCCCGCTTTCGTCGATCCCCACCTTCTGGGTGATGAGCTTGATCGGCTTCACGCTCAACACGATGTCGCTGCTTGCATTGGGCCTTGTTGCCGGTGTGCTGGTCGATGATGCGATCGTGGAGATCGAGAACATCGTCCGGCACATGCGCATGGGCAAATCCGCTTATCAGGCGGCGATCGACGCTGCTGACGAGATCGGGCTCGCGGTCGTGGCAACGACCTTCTCGATTGTCGCTGTGTTCCTGCCAGTGGCGCTGATGCCCGGCGTTTCGGGCCAGTTCTTCAAGAATTTCGGCCTCACCGTGGTGATTGCGGTGCTGTTTTCGTTGCTGGTTGCTCGCATGATTACGCCGATGATCGCCGCCTATTTCCTGCGGGCGCATGGCGAGGAAGAGCACGGCAACGGACCATGGATGCAGCGCTACATCAAAGTGCTGACCTGGTCGCTAGATACCAGCAAGGTGACGGCTTATCACGAACGCTTCCCGCGGCGCTGGTTCCGCGCACGGCTGCGGGATCACCGCCTGTGGATGATGGGCGTGGCGGCGGGTGCGCTTGCTTTCACGGTCGTGTTGTTCGTTGTGATCCCCTCGCAGTTCTTCCCTGAAACGGACGGTGATTTCAGCCGCATCACTATCGAGATGGTGCCAGGGACCACGATCGAGCAGACCGAGCGAAAGGTCGACGAAGTGCTCGCGCTGGTCAAGGATGAGCCCGAAATTGACGTTGCGCTTGAGCGTATCAACGAAGGCAATGGCCGCGTTTTCATAGAGTTGAAGCGCGACCGGACTCGTTCCAGTACCGAATTCGAACGTGCGCTGACCCCTCGCCTGCAGAATGTTGCCGATGCGCGGGTCAGCTTCATGAACCAGAATGGCGGGGGCCCTGGCGGTGGTTCGGGCCGTGCGATCAGCGTCATGCTGTCCGGTTCCGATCCCGAGCTCTTGCAGAAGACTGCGCAGACGCTTGTCGAGCAGATGAGCCAGCTCAAGGAAGTTGTCGGACCGCGCATTAGCGCAGATTTGCGCCGCCCTGAAATCGTCATCACTCCGCATCTTGATCTGGCGGCCTCGCTTGGTGTCACCACCCAGCAACTCAGCCAGGTGATCCGTATCGCGACGCAGGGCGAAATCGATCAGAACAGCGCCAAGTTCTCACTTTCGGACCGTCAGGTGCCGATCCGCGTGAAACTGCCCGTTGCTTCACGCCGTGATCTCGCCACGTTGCAAAATCTTCCGGTTCCAACGATCTCTGGCGGATCGGTGCCGCTCTCGCGCGTGGCATCCATCGGGTTCGGTTCCGGGCCGACCAGTATCCAGCGGTACAATCAGAACCGCCGCGTCTTCATCGGCGCTGATTTGCCGCCCGGCGTGGTCAAGGGAACTGCCGATGCCGCGATCAAGGCCCTTCCGATCATGAAGGGCCTGCCGCAGGGCGTGTCGAATGCGGCGGCGGGTGAAGATCGTTGGCAGCAGGAAATGCTCACCAATTTCATGATCGCTCTGGCGGCGGGCGTGCTGCTTGTGTTCTCGGTGCTGGTCCTGCTCTATCGCCGGTTCATTTCGCCTCTGGTGAACATGGGTTCGCTGTTCCTCGCTCCGCTTGGTGGTCTGCTGCTGCTTCTGGCCACGGGGCAGGCGCTTTCACTGCCCGTATTCATTGGCGTGCTCATGCTGTTCGGCATTGTCGCCAAGAACTCGATCCTCCTGATCGATTTCGCGATCGAGGAAATGGCCAAGGGCACACCTAAGCTCGAAGCGATCATGGAAGCGGGACACAAGCGCGCGCAGCCCATCGTGATGACCACCGTGGCCATGATCGCTGGCATGGTGCCCACAGCGGTCTCGCTTGGCGGTGATGCCGGGTGGCGTGCGCCGATGGGCATTGTGGTGATTGGCGGTCTTGCCCTGTCGACGCTGCTCACGCTGCTGCTCGTTCCTGCCGGTTTCAGCCTTGCCGACGGTTTGGAAAAGCGGGTGGGGCCATGGGTCGGCCGCCGCGTCCTGTCCTATGATCCGCAGGAGGCTGCGCGTGATCAGCGGGCGGCCGCAGCTGCCGAGGCCTTTCCCGCGGAGTGATCGCGACGACGAACGGAGTTCCATCCACCGGTCAAGCGGGGCGGCCTTCAGCTGCACGGGAGCGTAGTGCAGATCCCGCGCGCCGGATGCGGTTCCTTGCCGCAACGCTGCTGCTGATCATGGCCTTGCTGTTTCTGGCGGCAAGGCAGCTTGAACAACAGCATGCGGGATGGGGTTTTCTGCGGGCCTTTGCCGAAGCAGCCATGGTCGGCGGCCTTGCAGACTGGTTTGCGGTGACTGCGCTGTTCCGCCACCCACTGGGCCTGCCGATCCCGCACACCGCAATCATTCCCGAGAACAAGGACCGCATCGCCGATTCGATGGCAGCATTTCTGCGCGCCAACTTTCTCACCCCGCCTGTCGTCGCGAGGCGGCTGCGCTACCTCAATGCAGCCAGCGCCGCAGGTCAATATCTCGCCAACCCGCGCGTAGGCGAAAGTCGGATTGGTGCAGGTGCGGCAAGCCTTCTGGCTGACGCCCTCGAATCGCTCGATCAGGACAAGCTGGGCGGCATGGCGAAGGCCGCGCTGCGCAGCCGCATCGAACGGCTGGCGCTGGCGCCACTGCTTGGCAATCTGCTCTCCGCGATGATCGCAGAAGGCCGCCACATGCCGCTGATCGAGGCGCTGATTCGCCGTTCCGCCGAGGCGCTGGAGTCCAATGAGGGCTTGGTCCGCCACATGATTCACGACAAGGCCAACACGGTCATGCGCTGGACCGGTTTGGACGAACGCCTCGCCAACGGTATTCTCGACGGTCTCTACAAACTTCTGGCGGAAACCGTGGTGATCGCGGATCACCCTCTGCGCCGCAAGATCGAAGAGGGCCTTGCCGCGCTGGCCGAGGCGCTCGTGCAAGACCCGGCGATGCATGCCCGTGTCGATGCCATGAAGCGCGATGTTTTGGCGAACCCGGCCTTTGCTTTCTGGCTTGATGGTCTGTGGGAGCGGGGTCGCGCGCAGCTTCTGGTCGCTGTTCGCTCCGGCGGCAGGGCTAGCGGCGATGGCGGCGAACGGATCGGTGCCTCACTTGCCGAACTGGGCCGCACGCTGCAGCACGATGCGCGCCTACAGGTTCTGGTAAACCGCTTTGCCCGGCGCACGCTGGTAGGCGTTGCCACCCGCTACGGCGGAGAAATTGTCCGGCTGGTTTCGGAAACGGTGCGCCGCTGGGATGCGCGCACGGTCACCGACCGGATCGAGGGTGCCGTGGGGCGCGATCTGCAGTTCATCCGGATCAACGGCACGTTGGTTGGCGGGCTTGTCGGTGTGGTGATCCATACGATAAACGTACTGCTATGACTGGACCCGAATTCTCGACCGAACGGCTCGACATGTGGCGGCCGGCGCCGCGCGACCACGAGGGGCTAGTCGATCTGCTGGCAGACGACGAGGTGCGCCAACATCTGGGCAACCGGCCTACTGGGGCGACGGAGGAGTTCAACCGGCTCTGCCGCAACGCCGGTTCGTGGGCCCTGTTCGGCTATGGCATCTTCACCTGCCGGGCACGCGGCATGGACGAGGTTCTGGGGATCTGCGGCGTGTTCCATTCCTGGCGCGGGTTTGGCGACCGGCTGGATGATACACCGGAGATTGGCTGGATCTTTGCGCGCCAGACATGGGGCAAGGGGCTGGCAAGCGAAGCCGCCAGAGCTTCCCTCGCTTGGTTCGATACGGCTTTCCCGGGCCGTCGGGTGGCCTGCATGATCAACGAGACGAACTTGCCGTCACTGGCCGTGGCGGACAAGCTGGGCTTCGTGCAGTATGGTGCCCACGATGACATGGGCACCAACTTGTTACTGCTCGAACGCCCAGCATAACACGCTAGCCGACGAAGGCGCGTTCGATCACGTATTCGCCGGGGTGCGAGTTGGCACCTTCGGTGAACCCGAAGCCTTCCAGCATTGTGGCCACTTCCTTGATCATTGTCATGGAGCCGCAGAGCATGACGCGATCATGTGCGGGATCGAAGGACTTGGGATCGCCAAGTGAGCCTTGGAACAGCGTGCCATCGAGCATCAGCCCTTCGATCCGCTTGTTGGTGTGGAAAGGCTCGCGGGTCACGGTCGGGATATAGGTCAGCCGTTCGGCAGCGTATTCGCCCACCAGCGGATCATCCGCCAGCCGCGCTTCCAGCATGTCGCGATAGGCAAGGTCGGATACGCCGCGGACCGAGTGAACTACGGCAATCTGTTCGAACCGGTCATAGATATCCGGATCGCGGATCAGCGACATCCAAGGCGCAAGGCCGGTGCCCGTGCCAAGCAGGAACAATCTGCGTCCGGGGAGTAGAGCATCCGCCACCAGAGTGCCGGTCGGCTTGCGCCCGAGAAAGATGTGATCGCCTTCCTTGATCATCTGGAGGCGCGAGGTCAGCGGCCCGTCCGGCACTTTGATCGAGAGGAACTCGAGTACCTCGTCATAGGCAGGTGAAGCCATCGAGTAGGCGCGCAGCAAAGGCTTGCCGTTATCACCCATCAGCCCGATCATCACGAACTCGCCCGAACGGAAGCGAAAACTGGGGGGGCGGGTGATCGTGAAGGAAAACAGGAAATCGTTCCAATGGCGCACCGAAACGACTGTTTCGACCGAAAGACTGCCAGTGGGTTCAAGGGGAAATTGGTCGGGCAATTGGGTGGCCCTCCATTGTGGGCAGCGGCGCTGCCGGATGGGTGACAATCCATCCCTATAGATGGGCTGTCAAATTGATTTCACACGTGCCGGGCGGGCGAGTGCGAAGCGAACAGGGTGTCAGCGTCCCGCAGGATCAGGCACGAAAGCCGGAGGGTTGGCCTCGCTGGCAAAGCGCCAAGCCGAAAGATAAGCCAGCTTCACGATCTTGGTCATCTTGGGATAGTTGATCCGATCCGCAGTATCCGTGGTGTGGTGATAATCGGGGTGGAAGCCGGTGTTGAACCACATCGCTGGAACATCTTTCAGAACAAACGGAAACTGATCACTCCGGAAGAACACATTGAGCGCGTTCTCCCGGTCGAAGCGGCTATCGAGATCAAGCCCGATGCTGCGGTTTGCGGCTCGCACCGCCCGATCGAAATCGGGGCTGTAGGGTGCACCGATCAGATTGAGGCGATTGGTCGTGTCCTGGGGAATCTCGATCAACCCGTTGGTCTGCTCGCTCGGCGCCTCGTTGCGGCCTATCATGTCGAAGTTGATCATCGCGCGCGTGGTGGCAATCGGCCGCAGCGGGTGCATGGCCATGTAGTAGCTGCCAAGGAGCCCGCGTTCCTCCGCCGCGAAGACGGCAAAGAGGATCGAACGCTTCGGCTTCAGCGGATTCGCGACAAACGCCCGTGCGAGTGCGACTACGCCCACGGTGCCCGAACCGTTGTCGTCCGCGCCACGCCAGATTTCCGGCCCTGCACTGCCATCGTGATCGTGGTGAGCGCTGATGATCACCGTTTCGGGCGCCAGCGTCGGGTCCGAACCCGGCAGCAGGCCTACGACATTGGCAGACGTCCCCCGGCTGCGGGCTGTATTCTCCAGATGCAGCGCCACGACCGTATCGACCAGCGCGCGTGATTGCGGTGCGAGCGGGCCGTCGATCGCGGCTTGCAGCGCCTGCGGGCTCATCCCGGCGCGGGTGAGCAGCGCTGCGCCGACGGCATCGGATATGGTGAGTACGGGAATGCGCAGTTCATCATCAAGCAGCGCCTGAGCAGGCAACGGGGGCACGCGCTTCGCGCTGCCGCCGATGCGCGTGTAACGCTCGATGTTGGAGGGGTGTTTGCGGTTGGGCTCGGCCATCACCAACACGGCTAGTGCGCCGTGGGCCTGTGCGTTGAGTGCCTTGACGCGGTTGGTGGCGTGGCGGGTGTTGCCTGTGCCGCCAAAGCGTGCGGTGGAGTCGTTTTCTTGCGGTTCGTGTTCGAACACGAGGACGATCTTCCCGCGGACGTCGATATCCTTGTAGTCGTCATAGCCTACGCCGGGAGCCGTGATGCCATATCCGGCAAAGGCAAGCGGGGCGGCAAGGTCTATGTCGTCACGAAAGCCGCCAAGCACTTCGGGCGCCTTCCAGCTCTGTTCGGCAGAGCCGAGACGGAGGGTGAGAGCATTGGCAGCGGGGTTTGGCCGATACTCGATCAGCGGGACCGACTGAAACCAGCTCGGCGCGCCCTTCGCATCGGTGGCGCCAGGCTGCAGACCGGCTTTGGCGAATTCGGCCGCGATCCACTGCACCGCGGCGTCATCCCCCGGTTGGAGCGACATACGGCCTTGCAGGGCATCGGATGCAATAAATGTGAGGTCGGCGCGCAGGTCTGCTTCGCGGATGTGATCGAAACCCGGTCTTTGCGCAGCAGGCACGGGCACGGGACTAATGCTATCGGCATGCGCTGCTCTGGAGCAGGCCAGCAATCCGAATGCAGCTCCCCATGCCGCGCCACGCATACTCGGTCCCCTTCGCCCCATCGTAGCGCGCGTAGAGTGAGGCAGGTCGACTTGTCCACTGGCCCTTGGGGGATTCGCGCCGAATTCCCGTCTGGGTGCTGCATGTGCCACAGTCGGCGGCACCACTGGCCTTCTCCTGCACCATACGGCAGGAAGTCAGTTCTCGGCGTCGATCAGTGCCTGCACCTTATGGTAGAATGCCT
This sequence comes from Novosphingobium sp., assembly GCA_044379435.1. Taxonomy (GTDB): domain Bacteria; phylum Pseudomonadota; class Alphaproteobacteria; order Sphingomonadales; family Sphingomonadaceae; genus Novosphingobium. The sequence continues at coordinate 5,481 of JBIPOH010000005.1, read as the reverse complement.
CGCGCGCATCGCCTTCAGGCCCTTTGGTGGCGCGAGTCCAATCGGCATTGCTTGCTATAACCAGCCGCCTCTTCGGATCGATGAAGATCCCCTGCCCGAAGATGCCCTGTGCGGCGACCGAGCCATCGTCATAGGTCCACCACTGATAGCCATAGCCCTTGCCCGGTTCTCCGATATCCTTCTGCTTGTGGATAGCGGCTGCGAACCAGTCTTCCGGCACGATCTGCTGGCCGCCGGCATTTCCGTTCGCCAGCACAAAGAGGCCCATGCGTGCAAAATCGCGCGTCGCAGCCTGCAAGCAGCAGCCAGCGATCTCGTGCCCGGTCTTGCCGAGCAGCCACGTGGCCTTGGCCTCCATGCCCGCGGGCTTCCAGATCTTCTCTTCCAGATACTGCGCAAGCGGCTTTTTCGTGGCGGAGGAAACGAGCACGCCAATCAGGTTGGTCTCGCCGGTGTTGTAGTGCCACACGGTGCCCGGCGGATGCGCGCGGGGGAGCTTCCTCATGTAGCTGACGGCCGCGTCCATGCCCGGTTCGGGTTCGGCATTGTTGAACAGCGCGACATCGGCTTTCGGGTCTTCGTAGTCCTCGTTCCAGCGGATGCCTGAGCTCATGGTGAGGAGCTGCGCCACGCTCACGTCGTCGTAGGCAGAGCCCTTGAGGCCGGGAATGTACTGACTGACCTTGTCATCCAGGCTCTTGATAGAGCCATCCTTGATCGCCGCGCCGACGAGTGTGGAAGTAAACGACTTGGCGACGGAGAAGCTGGTCCAACGGCCCTTCGCGTCGAAGCCGAGCCCATAGCGCTCCAACCGGATCTTGCCGTCTTGCACGATCACCAGCCCTGCCGCGCGCTGGCTGGCCATATAGGCATCAAGGCCCGGCACGTGCAGCGGTTTGCCCGGCGACAATGGGAGCGGCCTGTCCGATGCTGCGATCTCGTGTGCTTCGGCCAGGACGGGCAGTCGGTCCATCGCCCGGAACGCGGCATCGCGCTGCGGGATCGTCCACATCAGGACATCGCGGTTGGTCGGCATGGCTGCGAGAAGCCCACGCGTTTCGGCATCAAGGCTGGCATACCAGCCAAGCCCGCTGAGCGCGGCAAGTGCCGCCAATCCCAGAACCACTGTCCTCTTGCGCATTCCGCCCCCTGTTTTATCTCGTGATTTGAGGGGCGAACCTAGCGATCCGGCGGCGGCTGTCCAGAGGACCGCCATGGGTGGCCGCCGGGCGGCAGGCTCAGTCGCTGATCCAGTTGCCGTGGAAGCCGGGGGGGATGCGGCAGGGGATATGGACCGTCGCAACCGGCAGGCCAGCGATATCCTGCGCATCGAGGATGACGAGATCGGTCGTGCCGGAAGCGGCATCGATCACATAGCCCATCAGCCAGCCATGGCCCTCCGGCGCGTCGGCGCAGGCCGGAACAAACACAAACTCCCCGGGCACTCTGGTTGGTCCGAAATCGCGCACCGTGCGGGTGCCGGTGTGCAGATCATGGGCAAAGATCGGGGCATGGCCGATGAAATTGGCGGGATCGCTGGTGGCAAGGCCCATCGACCAGGCATAGCGGTAGGGTTGCCCGAAGAAGCGCTCGTCGGGGCGGGGAAACTCCTGCGGGGCGGCGTCGATGGTCTTGCGGCTGACTTTGCGGGTGGCAGGATCAATGGTCCAGCGTTCCAGCCCCAGTGGTTTGCCAGCCGGGCCGTCCACACCGCCATCGCGGGCGGGCTCGAACATGGTTTCAAAGGCGCAGAGATCGACCACGATCGTGCCGTCGTCTGCCTCGAAGCTGTTGGCGACATGGAACACATAGACCGGATCGACTTCACACCAGATGATATCTCCAGCATCGCCATCCTTCGGCAGCAGGCCGATACGGGCCTGATGATCGGGATTCCAGCGATAGGGGAACGTGGCGCCGCCAAGCACCGCGCTCATCGAAAAGGTGACCGGCAGATCGAACACGAGCACGTGGTTGGCGGTCAGGCTGCATTCGTGGATCGAAGGGCCATGCTCCACCGGGATGGCCACTTCGCGCGTAACCTTGCCTTCGGGGGAAACGCGCACATACCACACCTTGTCATGCGTGGTGCCGGCATAGGTGATGGCGTGAAGTTCGCCGGTGCGCGGATCTTCGTGCGGGTGCGCGGTGAAGGGCACGCGCAGGGTGCCTTCCAGATCGGTGTAGGCCACGCTTTCGAGTTCGTGCGTAAGCTCGACCGGGAAACTGCCTGCCTCGACGAGGGCATAGGTCTTGCCGCCATGCCCGATGATGTTGGTGTTGACCGTATCGAAATCGGGCGAAAGGCGCGGTCCTGGCGCGGCGGCCGGGCCTCCTTCGGCTTCCAGCTTGCGCGAGCGGACATAGCGGTTGCGATACCATTCCGCCTTGCCGTCCTTCAGGTATACGCCGTGGACCATTCCATCGCCCACGAACCAGTGATGCCCGCGCGGATCGGGGCGGAACGGGTTCGGCCCGATCCGCACGTAGCGGCCGCATAGCTCCGGCGGGATCGATCCCGTCACGGCCAGCTCGGTGATCGTCCGCTCTTCCTTCACCGGCGTGTGAATGCCCGACAGGAACGCGTGCGACCGGCTTCTGGGCTGGCGCTTGCGATTGATGACGGCGACCGTCTCGACCCCCTTGGTCACGACATTGCGGATAGTGGTTTCGACGATGCTTGCCATGGCGCCGCGCTCCTCATAGATGTTTATGCTGTAAACATATCGGCTATGGTAACAGTGTCAACATCGGATATCGAACCGCGCACCTATCACCATGGCGATCTGCGTGCTGCGCTGGTGGCTGCAGGGTTGCGCGCGCTGGAAGTCACTGATGTTTCGGAGATTTCGCTGCGGGCGCTGGCGCGGGATGTGGGGGTTTCCGCAACGGCGGTCTATCGCCACTTTCCGGACAAGCGGGCGCTCCTTGGCGCGATGGCGCTGGCTGGTTTGGCCCAACTCGGCGAAATGCAGCAGCGTGCGGCGATGGAAGCGGGCGATCAGGCGTTTTCGGCCACGGGCCGTGCCTATGTCCGCTTTGCCCTCGCCAACCCCGGCCTGTTCCGACTCGTTTTCACGCATTGCGAGCTGCACGGCGATGGCCTGCCGGAAGGGAATCTGGCGGCGGACATGCTGCTGGGGAGCGCGGCGAAGTTCACCGGAGGTGACAAAGCTGCGGCCCGCCGTTTTGCCGTGCAGGCGTGGGCGCTGGTGCATGGCCTTGCCATGCTGATGCTGGATGGTCAGCTTCCCGCCGATGAAGCCCTGATCGATCACGTCATCGACGGGCGTTCGATGTGGATGGCTGGCGGTTGATTGAGCAGTTTCTGACCGGCTCCGATCGTGCTGGCGGGTCTGGCTGATGCCGTTCCTGCTTGCGCAAACGGCATCGTGCCTTGTGATCATCGTCATGACATAGCATGAAGACTGCTACGAGGCGGGGTTGGGGAACGGGGTTGCAGATCGGGCAGGCAGCGGGGCGGCAACGGTCTGCTTATCGTCCGGAGATTGACGGTCTGCGTGCCTTCGCGGTCTTGTCGGTGATGGTTTACCATGCCGACGAGCGTTGGCTGCGCGGTGGATTGGCCGGCGTAGATGTGTTTTTCGTCATCAGCGGCTATCTGATTACGCGGCGAATTCTCGAGGATCACGACCGGGGCGACTTCTCGCTCGCGGGGTTCTGGATGGCGCGGGTGCGAAGGATTGCGCCAGCGCTGCTCTTCGTGCTGGGCGTTTCGGGTTTGCTGGGAATCGCACTCCTGCCGCCTGCTCACCTCATGCGGTTCGCGTCGGCGACTCTCGCCAGCGTCTTCAGCGTCTCGAACTTCTACTTTCGCGAAACGCAGGGGAACTATTTCTCGCCCGATTCGCGTACGAACCCGCTGATCCACACCTGGTCGCTGGGTGTGGAGGAGCAATTCTACCTGTTCTATCCGCTCGTGATGCTGCTGGCGCTGCGCTTTGTCCCACGCCTGCTGCCCGGCGTTCTGCTGGCGGGAATTGCGGCTTCGCTGCTGATGGCGCGGCACTTGCAGCATGACCATGCCGGTATGGGGTTCTATTTGTTGCCGGGCCGGGCATGGGAGTTCCTGCTTGGCGGAATCGCCGTGCTTTCCGAACGCCGGGGATTGCCTGGGCGCCTGCCAGACGGCTGGGCCACCCTTATGGCATCAGCGGCTCTGACGGGCCTTTGTGCTGCCTTCCTGATTGCAGGCGGGCAGCAGGTTTTTCCATGGCCCCGCGCCCTTGTGCCGAGCCTTGCCACCACCGGTCTGATCATTTTCCTGCGCCCTGGCGCATGGCCTGCGCGTTTTCTGGCAGCGGCGCCTTTCGTCTTCATCGGCACCATCTCCTATAGCCTTTACCTCTGGCATCAGAGCGCATTCGCCTTCGTGCGGTTGACGCAGGTAAAAACCGTTTCGCCGATTGGCTACCTCGTGCTGGGGATTGGGCTGATCGCGATTGCTTGGCTGAGCTGGCGGTTCGTCGAGCAGCCGTTCCGAAAGCCGCAGCGCGCTTCCGGTCGGCGCACGCTGGCGATAACGGGTGCGGGGGCCTGCTTGCTCGTTGCATTCAGTCTGGCCATCCACGCCGGGGATGGTTGGCGGTTCCGGTTTCCCGCCGATGTGCTTGTGCTGATGGATCAGGAGAGCAGCGTACGGTCCCGCAAGGAGGAGTGCCAAAGGCGAGGGAGTGCGGGGCCGAATTGCGTGTTTCCCACGCCTTTTCCTGCTTCAGCGGCGGTGATTGGCGATTCCCACGCCCGCTCGCTCGTCCAGGGTCTTGGCCCACTGGCGCTACACAAGGGGATTGCGGTCGAAGCAGTCTGGAAATCAGGCTGTATTCCGGCCCTTTCGGGTTCGACTGTGCTGTCTCGGGGCCGGGTCTGTAACTCCTTCATGGATCGTGCTTCGCGGCAGCTCGCAGTCACCCCCGGGATTGTGCGCGTTATCGTCATGGCGCGCTGGGCAGCTCATCTGGAACAGAGCGCCTTTGACAACGGAGAGGGCGGGACTGAAGTGCGCACCCAGGCGGATCGTCCGCCGCTTACCGGAGCGGAACTCGCCAAGGTGCGCGAGGGCCTGGTCCAGTTGATTGTGCGCCTTCAGAAGGCCGGAAAGCAGGTGGTGGTGATGGGGCCGGTGCCTGAGGCAGGCTGGAATGTGCCAGAGACACTGTGGAAGGCTAAGCTCTATAACGGCTCCGCCCATGTGACGACCAGCTACGAGGCTGTGCGCCGCCGTACCCGTTTCAGCATGGCCGTTCTGGCAGAAGTTGCCGCGCGCACGGGTGTGACGGTGATCGACCCAAGCGACGCATTTTGCCGCGCCGACACCGGACGCTGTGCCATCAGCTGGCAAGGAATGCCGTTCTACAGCGACGACAATCATGTCAATCGGCTTGGTGCGGAGTGGATTGCGCGGCGTCATGAAGATGACCTTCTCGGCACCGACTTGAGGAAGACGGCGGACGGGAACGC
>JBIPOH010000137.1:0-8410 GCA_044379435.1 Novosphingobium sp. | reverse complement strand
GGTTTGGACATGCTGGCCAGATCGAAATATGACGTCGTACTGATGGATTTACGCATGCCCGGCATGGACGGACTGACCGCAATCCGCCTGCTTCGCCAAGAGGCTGAGCCGCTCGGCTCGATCCCCGTCATCGTGGTAACCGCAGACACCGCACCGGATCTCAAGGCGCGCTGCCTTGAAGCGGGTGCGAACGACATCATCCTCAAACCGGTCGCGCTCAGCGCCCTGATCGATGCGATAGGGCGTGCCGTGGTCAACAGTTCAAGCGATGATCTGCTGCTGGATTGAGAGCGATATACAACCGCAGGCACCCCGCGCCTGTCGGTTGACGCCCTCCTATCCACGCGAGGGAATGGGCCGGATCATCGAAGATGAATATCCTGCGGCAATCCCGGGGCGGTTCAGGCGCTGAACGACCGCTGCTGACAAGAGCCGCCGTTAGATGTGTCACATGCGAATGGCCGAAATGTCCCCAGGCCCGTCGAAGTTGGCCCCTCGCCAGCAACGAGGAGCCAATGGTTCAGATCTCAGTATTCTCGGCGAGGGCAAGAGCTTCCTCCACGTCAATTCCGAGGTATCGGACCGTATTCTCGATCTTGCTATGGCCGAGGAGGATCTGGACGGCGCGCAGGTTTCCGGTCGCCCGATAGATGATTGACGCCTTCGTCCGGCGAAGCGAGTGGTTGCCGTAGTCACTTCGCATCAGACTAACCCCAGTCACCCATTCATCGACAAGCCGGGCGTACTGGCGGGTGCTCAGATGGCCGCTGTGATCAACCCGACTTGGAAAGACATAGTCGTCCACCGTGCCGCCGCGGCGTTCAAGCCACGCCAAGAGGCTGTTCCGGGCGTCGGGGAGCAGTTCAAATTGAACAGGCCTTCCAGTTTTCTGCTGCATGACAATCGCGCGAGTTCGGATCTGCCCACCGCTAACAAGGTCGCCGATTTTCATCTGCACGAGGTCGCAGCCACGCAGCTTGCTGTCGATAGCGAGGTCGAACAAGGCCCGATCTCGTAAGCGGCGGCTGTGATTGAGGTAAAATCTGATCTCCCATATCTGCTTCGGCTTCAGCGCACGCTTCGCACCCACGGTCTTTCCGGCATTCCAGACTTGGCGCTTGGTGGCTTTGGTTTCAGGCATCTCCATGATCATTCTCCAATGGCCAGAGTGGCCGTCTGAAGAATGCTTGAGGGCCTGATTAGCTGGAATGCCCCGGGGCACCTGCCGACCAGATCGAGGCGTTCGCCATCCGGACAGCTTATGACTGCTCCAGACATAAGCTGTCGTTGGCGCTGCGCGAATGTAGTGGGAGACGTCGAACTGCTGTTGCCGGGGTGAACGCGATCAACGTGGCCCCAGTCCGTCCGTCGAGCGTATCCCCGAGAGGCGGTAGAGTAGCTGGGCCCGTGTTATGCCCAGCAGTTTGGCGGCGCGCGTCTTGTTGCCCGATGACTTCTCCAGAGCACGCGTGATCATCTGTTGTTCGACGGTCGCCAGTTCCAGCCCCGCGTCGACTAGTGGTGCCGCGGCCCCTTGGGTGTCTTCGGGCAAGGAAGTCTTTGCACCTGGTCGGAACGCAGGCGGTCCCAGCACCTCGCCGCCGCTGAAAAGATGGTGAAGGCGCAGGGGCTCGCCGTCGCGTGCCATGATCACGCCGCGCTCGATCACATTTTCCAGTTCGCGGATATTCCCCGGCCAGTCATAGCCCAGCATGGCCGCAATGGCCGTCTCCTCGAAGCCGGTCACACGCCGGCCGTGTCGCTCACAATAGATCGCGAGGAAGTGTTCCATCAGCAGCGGCAGATCGGCGCGCCGCTCACGCAGCGGTGGGATCCGGATAGGGAACACGTTGAGCCGGTAGAACAGGTCAGCGCGGAATGTCCCGGCCTCCACTGCGGAACGCAGATCCACATTGGTCGCGGCGGCGAGGCGCACGTCTGACTTGATCAGTCTGGTCCCCCCGACTCGCTCGAACTCTCCCTCCTGCAGCACGCGCAGCAGCTTGCCTTGCGCCGCCAGCGAAAGCGTACCGATCTCGTCAAGGAACAGCGTGCCGCCCCGCGCGCGCTCGAACCGTCCCTCGCGCGAAGCCGTGGCGCCGGTGAACGCGCCTTTTTCCACCCCGAACAGCTCGGCCTCCAGCAGGTTTTCAGGGATCGCCGCGCAGTTCACGCCCACAAAGGGCCCTGCGGCGCGCCGCCTCATCCCATGAAGATTGCGCGCAAAGATCTCCTTGCCGACCCCGCTTTCCCCGAGGAACAGCACGACCGCATCGGTGTCAGCAACATGGCCGAGCATATCGAAGGCAACGTTGAAGCCGGCCGAGGCGCCGACGATGGCGCGTCCGCCGGACGCCGCCTTGCGAGCGCCGCCTTGGGTCCCGCGCATGAGCTCGTTGATCTGCTCGCCGCGCATGAACCGCAGGTCGTCGTCGCCGGCCTGCCATTCGTCGGCAGGTCGGCCAATGACCCGGCACTGCGCATGGCCCATGGCGACGCATTCGATCTCACGGAACAGGATCGGCCGGCCCAGAAACACGCTGGCATAGCCACTGGCGTAACCCGCCAGCGACCAGCCGGCTGGGTAGGCTCCCACGCCGAACAGTTCGAGGTGGGCATTGCACTCGGTTGAGCCGCGCCAGATGTACTCAGCGGCAAAGGCACCGCGTTCAGTATCGAATTCGACCGTGACCGGGTCGGTTCGCACCATGCCCTCGAGCATGTGCAGTCCGGGGCCGACCGCGAACATCTCCTCGATCGTCGCGCCGGAGCGGACTTTGGTCGCGACCTCAGCGTCCATCGCGCCGCTGGTGTAGCCCTGGCGCGTGAACAGGGCGCGCGCCTTGTCGAGCCCCAGCGCTTCGGTCACCTCGTGGCGAAGTAGGCCGAAGGCGTTCGCATGGATCATCATCATGCGCCGACCGGCCAGCCAGATATGCCCCTGAGCATGGTCGAAATGCAGAAGACTGAACAGGTCGGCCGACATCCGGGGCTCCCATGCTATGACGTGGTGACTGTATGAAAACAGACACTTTTCTGCAATCAGCATCTTATTTTCTGCAATTTCCACAAGCTTCAGGCCCGGCTCGATCCGCGCGGCGTTTGCCGAAAAATCATGTTTCGCCAGCATCTTGATGCAAATTCGATGATGCCCCGAAAAGTCTGGCACGGGCATTGCTGTAGGGATGGCGCAGCCGCGAGACAGCGGCGGTGGAACGGGATGAGATGCCGATTGGAGCGGGTAACGCGCCCCCCCCGATCGCCACGTCTTGCACGCCGCCGCCTAGACGAGACGGCCAAGCGAGGAGAAGCCCATGTCCCCTGCCAGCGCCGCGATGAGCCGCAGGACCTTCCTGACCGTCACATCGTTGGCAACTGTCGCCACTGCCATGCCGGCCGCCGCCGCGCTGGTCCGTCAACAACCGCTCGCCCTTGCCTCGGACCGCAGCGCGGTTCCGGCGGACTGGAGCGGCGCGGTGGTCGTCCTCTCCGGCGATTATGCGCGGCGCCTTGCAAGCGTGCGCCGAGCCATCGCCAGCACGGCGGGCGGGCCGGTGACACCGTTCCTCGATGGCGCCGACAGCGTGCTGTTCGACATCGCGGCGATCGATGCGCGCCCCAACCTCCGTCCCTTGGTCGCCGCCGCGACGCCCGTCCGCATCTCTACAGGAGTTCTCGCATGATCCGCCCGGCGCTTCTTCCCGTGGCCATTCTGGCCGCAGCAATTGTGCTGCCTGCTGTTACTGCAGCGGTGGCCGCACCTGCGAAGTCCGCCCCCGCCGCAGCGCCGGTGGTGTGGAACAAAGTCTGCTCGCGCTGCCACCTGACCGGCGTCGGCCCCAAACTGCGCGGCCGGACCCTGCCTCCGGAGTATGTCCGCACAGTGGTCCGCAACGGCCTGCTGGCGATGCCCGCCTTCCCCCACTCGTCGATCGATGATGGCACGCTCGACAGCGTCGCCAAGTATGTCGCGGCGTCCAGATTGCCCAAGCCCGCAGCCCAGCGCTGAGCGGATGGAGACCCAGACCATGCCAACCAAGACCGAGACCACCGCGTCGGTGCTCCCCGCGCCCGAGATCCTGCCCGCCGGAGTGAGCGCTGCCGACATGCGGGCCGCCATCGCCGAGTTTGTCGCGATCCTCGGCCCTGACAATGTCTTCACCGATGCCGATCACATCGCGCCCTACACCAAGGTGATGATCGCCGAGAGCGAGGACCTGCACCGGCCTTCTGCGGTGCTCTATGCCCGCGAAGTCAGCCAGATCCAGCAGATCCTCAAGGTCTGCAACCGCTGGAAGGTGCCGATCTGGACGATCTCGACAGGGCGCAATTTCGGCTACGGCTCGGCCGCGCCGCAAAGCGCCGGTCAGGTCGTGCTCGATCTCAAGCACATGAATCGCATTCTCGAGGTCGATCCGGTGCTGTGCACCGCGCTGGTGGAGCCTGGCGTGACCTACCAGCAGCTCAAGGACTATCTCGAGGAGCACGACATTCCGCTCTGGCTGTCGTGCCCAGCGCCTTCGGCCATCGCCGGCCCGGTGGGCAACACGCTCGACCGCGGGGTGGGCTATACCCCCTATGGCGAGCATTTCATGATGCAGTGCGGGATGGAAGTGGTCCTCGCCAATGGTGACGTGCTGCGCACCGGGATGGGCGGGGTCGAGGGGACCAGCGCCTGGCAGGTGTTCAAGTGGGGCTACGGCCCCTCCCTCGATGGCATCTTCACCCAGTCGAACTATGGCATCGTCACCAAAATGGGCATGTGGCTGATGCCCAAGCCCCCGGTCTACAAGCCGTTCTGCATCCGCTATGACCATGATGAGGACATCCACGACATCGTCGAGACGCTGCGCCCCCTGCGCATCGCCAACGTGATCCCCAATGCCATGGTCTTTGCCAATGTGATGTGGGAAGCGGCAGCGCTGATGCCGCGCAGCAAGTATTACGACGGAACCGGCACCACCCCCGATCACGTGCTGGAGGAAATCAAGGCCAAGGAAGGCCTCGGCGCGTGGAACGTCTATGCCGCGCTCTACGGCACGAAGGAACAGGTCGAGGTCAACTGGCAGATCATCACCGGCGCGATCAAGGCGAGCGGCAAGGGCCGGATCATCACCGAAGAAGAAGCCGGCGAGACCGAGCCGTTCAACTACCGCGCCAAGCTGATGCGCGGCGACATGACCTTGCAGGAATTCGGCCTCTACCGCTGGCGCGGCGGCGGCGGATCGATGTGGTTTGCGCCGGTCGCGGCAGCCAAGGGCAGCGAAACGATCGAGCAAACCCGCCTCGCCAAGGAAATCCTTGCCGAATACGGGTTGGACTATGTGGCCGAATATGTCGTCGGCATGCGCGACATGCACCACATCATCGACGTGCTCTACGATCGCTCTGACCCGGCTGAAATGGCCCGCGCCCGCGAGTGCTTTGCCAAGCTGCTGAGCGAGTTCGGCAAGCGGGGCTATGCCGTTTACCGCGTGAACACTGCCTTCATGGACCAGACCGCCGACCTTTATGGCCCGGTCAAGCGCAAGGTCGACCAGACGCTGAAGCGGGCGCTCGATCCCAATGGCATCCTTGCACCCGGCAAATCGGGTATTCGGATCTGATTACAAGGGTATGATTATGTCTGGGCAACCCATCGCGGCCGAAGCCGCGATGGGTTGCCGCCGTTCTGCCATGAACGGTTGCAGGTGCGTGTGCGCTGCGGGAGCGGCTGGGCCGCAAGCATCCCGCGCCGCCAGGAGATCGGACCGAAATTGGTCGGACAGACCGTTCGGCCTGCCGCACGGCGCAAGGGCCCCTGCTGGACAGGCCAAGCATATGCTTCTCCGGCAAAAATCCACACCTAAAAATTGGCATTACGACAGCGATTGACATAAATGACCAAAATAAATAATTGGTCAGGCCAGAAGGTAAATCCGATTCTGGGAGGGTGTCATGACGCACAAGTTTATCCTGCTGGCTGGCCTGTCGGGCCTTGCTCTTTCACAGCCCGTTCTGGCGCAGGAGGCGGCCGATACGGCAGAGGCTTCGGCACCTGCGGCCGGTATTGAGGAAATCGTCGTCACCGCGCAAAAGCGCGAGCAGAACCTCCAGTCGGTTCCTGCCGCCGTCACCGCGCTGTCGAGCGAGGCGATCGCCAATGCTCGTCTGTCGGACTTCTCCGATCTGACCCGTGCGGCACCGGCCCTGACCATCACGCAGACCACCACGTCGCCCAACAACTCGATCATCCTGCGCGGCATCGGCACGTTCGCCTTCTCGATCGGTGTCGAACCGAGCGTGGCGGTGATCATCGATGACATGCCGGTCGTGCAGCAGGCGCAGGCGTTCGACAACCTTGCCGATCTTCAGCGCATCGAAGTGCTGAAGGGCCCGCAGGGCACGCTGTTCGGCAAGAATGCCTCTGCCGGTGTGGTCAACATCGTCACCAAGGATCCGGCGCGCGATTTCGAAGGCAGTGCCAGCGTCACCGTGGCCACCGATGGCGACGTGCGCTCCGAAGCGGCGGTCTCAGTTCCCCTGTCCGATGGCGTTGGCCTGCGCGTGACGGGCTTCTACCACGACTTCCCCGGCAACGTGCGCAACCTCACCAGCGGCCGCAAGCTCAACGATCAGGAAAACTACGGCTTCCGCGCCAAGCTGCGCGCCGAACTGGGAAGCAACCTGACCTTCACGCTGACCGGTGCCTATGGCAAGGCCGTACAGGACGGCGCGGCCACGACCATCCGCAGCATTTCCGGCACCGGCACGCCGCGTGTGTTCGGCAGCCCGGCGCTGGCCCTGCTGCCCAGCCTCACCGGGATCACGCCGGGCGACGACAACTATAACACGCGGGTCGATACAGCGGGGGCCACCCGCAACGAGACCGCCAGCATTGCGGGCCGCTTCAATCTCGATCTGGGCTTTGCGGACCTCATTTCGGTGACGGCCTATCAGGACTGGAAGTTTGACTTCGAGACCGATTTCGATGGCACCGATCTCAATGTGCTGGGCGGTCTCACGGGCGGCGCGCTGAATGGCGGGCTCGTGCAGAACGGCCCCTATCACTCGACCAACTTCACGCAGGAACTGCGCCTCGTCTCGGGCGGCCGGTCGGCACTGAATTATGTCGTCGGCGCGTTCTATTCGAACGCCAAGACCCGCCGCGCATTCCAGCGGGGTCCGGTTGTCGCGGCGGCGGACTGGTCTGCGCGCAACAGCAGCGAAAGCATCGGCATCTTCGCGCAGGTGGACTACACCCTGCCGACCGAGACGACGATCAGCGGCGGCGTGCGCTACAACCACGAAAAGATCGGCGTGGCCTTCGACAACAATCTGGCCAACGCGACGGCTAACACCTGCCTTGCCGGAAGCCCGCTGTGCCGCGGCACCAACTCCGATAGCGTGGTGACCTACAAGGTCTCGATCGCGCAGGAACTGGCGCGTCAGGTCATGGTCTTCGGTAGCGTCTCGAGCGGCTACAAGGGCTTTGCCTATGACATCACGACCGGCTTCAACCCGGCGCGCGTGGATGGTTCGCTTGCCGGGACCGCCCCGGGCCTGCTCGGCGTCGGCCCGGTTCGCCCGGAAACCTCGACTTCGTGGGAAGCGGGGATCAAGAGCCGCTTTGCCGAAAACCGCATCCAGCTCAACGTGGTCGGCTTCCTGACCGATTACGACAACTTCCAGGCCCAGTCCGCCGTCCTTCTCGGCACCCCGCCCGCGCCGCAGTTCGTGCTCAACAACGTCGGCAAGCTGCGCACCAAGGGTTTCGAGGTGGAGTTGACCGCCAAGCCGAGCGACTGGCTGCGCTTCGATGCCGGGGCGAGCTATACCGACGCGATCATGCGCAGCTTCCCCGCCGCGCAGGGCTATCCGGGGCAGACCGGCCAGCTTTGGAACGGCACAGCTTCGGCGCTGGTCGGCCCTTGCGTCGCGGCCGCTCCGGCTACCGCTGCCGCGCCCCGCACGACCTGCACCCTGCAGGACCGCTCGGGCGCGCGTCTGCCCAACTCGCCCCGCTTCAAGTGGAACATCGGCGCGACGGCGGATTTCTCGCTCGGCGGCGATGCCAAGGGCACCGCGATCCTCACCTATCAGCGCCAGAGCTCGGTCAACTTCGACCTGCTTGGCAATCCGCTGCTGGTGCAGGAAGGCTACGGGGTGGTCAACGGCAGCCTTGGCGCAGAATTTGGACGGTTCCGCATCACCGCCTTCGTCAACAACCTGTTCAACAAGCACTATGCCTCGAGCCTGTCCGATGGCTACGGCGTGCTGGGCGGCAGCGCGAGCAACGACACCCATGTCGTCTACCAGTTCCAGACGCGGGATTCGCAGCGCTATGCCGGGGTCAAGCTCGGCGTTCAGTTCTGACGTAGCATGATGGCCTTGCGCCCCATGCCTTGATTTCCCCCCTGCCGGACCGGAA
>JBIPOH010000135.1:0-8436 GCA_044379435.1 Novosphingobium sp. | reverse complement strand
GGTTTGCAAAAACTGGATGCAACGTCCTTAGCGAAACCGGCGCGGCGGGCAAGAGGGGAGGGACTTCAAACACCTACCCAAGGTGACAGTTCGGCAGTCCGGCCCAAAATGACAGGTGCCGCCTTTCCCTGTGAGGGACGCGAACAAACGAAAGGGGCGGGGAACTTTCGTTCCCCGCCCCCGAACGTTTCGCTTGCGAAAAGCTCTTAGAGCTTGCCGTCAGCTGCGTTGTTCATGTTGGTCGAAACCAGGTTGAACGTGTTCGACAGCGAGTTGCCCAGCGCGCCCATGGCGGTGATGGCGGCAACAGCAATGAGAGCGGCGATCAGACCGTATTCGATTGCGGTCGCGCCATCTTCGTTAGCGAGAATGTTCTTGAAAAGCGTCATGTTCGATCTCCTGAGTTGGCGCCCCACGCGCCACTCACCCCCTGTGTCTTCCGTGGTGAGCAAGGACTTATCTACGCACAACCTGCTAAGAATCCCCTAACGCGTAACGTGACGCGTGATTCCGAGCGGAACAAAATTCTGGTCAGTATCAAGGCGGAATTGCGCGGCGCGTGCCGGGCGCGGCGGGTGTACACAGATGAAGCGGAAAAACAGGCCATTGTGAAACCCGCATGGCGGGCGCTTGTCCGCCTGCGCCCGGGTGTGCAAAACTGGCGCGCAAACGGACAGGAAAGGGTGCAGGCAATGGGGTTCAAGTCATTCTGGGATCGGCACATGGTGCCTCGTCTGATCCGCACATGCTGCGGCGCGGACGCAATCATGGACTTGCGCGGGCAGGTCGTGCCCAAGGCGCGCGGCGCGGTGTTCGAAATCGGCTGCGGCGGCGGGTTCAACCAGCAGTTCTATGATCGGGACGCGGTTACCTCGTTTGCCGGCATCGATCCTTCGGACAAGCTGCTCGATTTCGCGCGGGCGGAAGCGGCGAAGAAAGGCTGGGCTGCCGATATCCGCGCGGGGGTAGGAGAGGCGATTCCCTTCGCCAGCGAAAGCTTCGATACAGTGGTGTGCACCTACACGCTGTGTTCGGTGAGCGATCCGCAGCGCGTGCTTTCCGAATTGCAGCGCATTCTGAAGCCGGGCGGGCAGTTCCTGTTTCTTGAGCATGGCAGTGCCCCCGATGCCGATGTGCAGCGCTGGCAGCAGCGGATCGAGCCTTACTGGAAGCACATTGCCGGAGGCTGTCACCTGACTCGCCCGGTGACGGCGGCCGTGCGCCATGCCGGGTTCGATGTGGCGCCGATGGGGCAGACCTATCTGCCGGGCAATCCGCGCTGGGCCGCCTGGATGGAATGGGGCACGGCCACGCGGGTCGCCTGAACAGGCGAAAGGCCCAAACAAAAAGCCCTCCCCGGCGGGTGCCGGGGAGGGCTTTTTGTTTGGGCGGGCCAGCCCAGCGGGCGGTTATCAGGCCCCGAAGGTGCGCTGCCACCAGCCGCGGCGCGGCTCGCCCGGGTCTTCGTCGGCAGGAGCTGCGCTTTCGGCCGTTTCGGGTGCAGCTGCCTGCGGTTCGGCCGCTTCCGGTTCCGCCGCTTCTGGTTCGGCCACTGCTGCCGCCTCGGGCGCTGCTGCGGTCTCGGCGGGTTCGGCCTTCTTGCGGCGCGTGCGCTTCGGCTGGGCTGAGGCTTCCGCTTCGGCAGCCTCTGCCACGGGCGCTTCGGTTGCAGCAGGTGCCTCGACCGCTTCGGCGGCCCCAGCGGCATCCGCCTTCTTGCGGCGGGTGCGCTTCGGCTTGACCGGAACTTCGGCCTCCGCCTCCGCCTCGGCTTCGGCGGCTACGGGTTCTGCTTCCGTTTCCGCCACGGCATCCGCTGCAGGTGCTTCGGCTTCGGCCACAGCGGCGTCAGTCGGCGCAGCGTCAGCCTTGCGGCGGCGCGAACGGCGCGGCTTGGCCGGTGCTTCCTCGGCCGGTTCGGCAGCTTCAGCAGCAGGCGCTTCGGCTGCGGCGGAAGCTTCGGTCGGATCGCTCTCGCCATCAGCTTCGGCGTCCGCGCCATCGGCCTGAGTATCTTCAGCCTGTCCTTCACCATCACCGCGGGCTCCGCGCCGACGGCGACCACGGCGGCGACGCTTGCGCGGTCCCCGATCCTCGCCCCGGTCTTCACCGCGGTCTTCGCCCTCGGGACGCTCGCTGTCACCGTCCCCGTCCCCGTCGCCATCTTCGTCGGCGTCGCTTTCGGTATCGCGCGATTCGCCGTCTTCGGTGGCGGCGTTGTCGTCACGGTCGCGGCCACGGCTCCGGCGGCGCTTGCGGCGCTTGCGGCGGCCATCGCCTTCGCCATCCTCGCGGCTGCGTTCAGAGCGACGCTCGCTACCGGCGCCATCCGCGTCCTTGGCCGTGTCCTCGGCCTCGTCCTCGTCCGCGTATTCCTCTTCGTCGAGGTCGTCGGTTTCAGGCTCGACGATCGGCTCGAAGCGCGGCACGAACGAAGGCTTCGGCCCGCGCGAGGCGACGCGCATCTTGGCGCCTTCGTTCTCGCCTTCGGGGATCACCTCGACCGAGACGCCATAACGCTCCTCGATCTCGGCGAGATCGGCGCGCTTGGCGTTGAGCACGTAGATCGCCGCTTCCTGGCTGGCATAGAGCGTGATGATCGTGCCCTTGCCCTTGGCAGCTTCGTCCTCGATCATGCGCAGTGCCGAAAGGCCGGCAGAAGACGCGGTACGGACAAGGCCCGAGCCATCGCAGTGCGGGCAGGCGCGAGTCGTGGCTTCGAGCACGCCGGTGCGCAGGCGCTGGCGGCTCATTTCCATCAGGCCGAAGCCCGAGATGCGGCCGACCTGAATGCGCGCGCGATCATTGCGCAGCGCGTCCTTCATCGCCTTCTCGACCTTGCGGACGTTGGAGCCGTACTCCATGTCGATAAAGTCGATCACGACGAGCCCGGCCATGTCGCGCAGGCGCAGCTGGCGGGCGATCTCGCGCGCGGCTTCGAGGTTGGTGCTGACTGCCGTCGCCTCGATCCCGTGCTCCTTGGTGGAGCGGCCCGAGTTGATGTCGATAGAGACCAGCGCCTCGGTCGGGTTGATGACGAGGTAGCCGCCGCTCTTGAGCTGGACCACCGGATCATACATCGCAGTGAGCTGGTCTTCCGCGCCATAGCGCTGGAACAGCGGCACCGGATCGGCATACTGGCGCACCCTCTTGGCGTGGCTGGGCATCAGCAGCTTCATGAAGTCCTTGGCAGCGCGATAGCCGTGCTCGCCTTCGACGACGACTTCCTCGATGTCGCGATTGTAGATGTCGCGGATCGCGCGCTTGATAAGGTCGCTGTCCGAATGGATCAGCGCGGGCGCGGAAGATTTCAACGTGCGTTCGCGGATCTCGTCCCACAGGCGGGCGAGGTAATCGAAATCGCGCTTGATCTCGGGCTTGGTGCGCTGGAGGCCGGCGGTGCGCACGATGCAGCTCATCGTGCGGGGCAGTTCCATTTCGGCCATGATCGACTTGAGGCGCTTGCGGTCTGCGGCCGAGCTGATCTTGCGGCTGATGCCGCCGCCATGGCTCGAATTGGGCATGAGCACGCAGTAGCGGCCCGCAAGGCTGAGGTAGGTGGTGAGGGCAGCGCCCTTGTTGCCGCGCTCTTCCTTGACGACTTGGACGAGGAGCACCTGGCGGCGCTGGATCACGTCCTGGATCTTGTAGCGGCGGCGCAGCGCCATGCGGCGGGCGCGCAGATCATCGGCCTCGCGCGCCTGAGCGCGCGGTGCACCGCGCTGGCGGCGGGGGCGGCGCTGGCGGCCACCTTCGTCACCAGAGTTTTCGTCGCTGTCTTCTTCGCTGCGATCATCGCCGGCATATTCGCCGTTCTCGTCGCTGCCGTCGTCCTCGAAGCCGTTTTCGACGACCCCGCCTTCGATCGTGGCGACTTCGTCCTTCTCGGAGGTATCGACTTCGGTGACGCCTTCGTCGCCATCGTAATCGTAGCGGTCGTCGCCGCCTTCCTCATCATCGAGGTCGCCGTGCTCGGCCTCGTCGGCAGCGCGCAGGGCGGCTTCCTCTTCGGCGTGCGCGGCTTCCTCCGCCAGCAGGGCCTCGCGGTCCTCCTTGGGGATCATGTAGTAATCGGGATGGATTTCGCTGAAGGCGAGGAACCCATGGCGATTGCCGCCGAAATCGACGAAGGCCGCCTGCAGCGACGGTTCGACGCGAGTTACCTTGGCGAGGTAGATGTTGCCTTTGATCTGCTTGTGATCAGCAGATTCAAAATCGAATTCTTCAATCCGGTTGCCATTGAGCACCGCCACCCGGGTTTCTTCCTGGTGGCGCGCATCGATCAGCATGCGCGTGGTCATCGTAAAGTCTCCAGCCGCGCCGCCACGGGGGTGAGCCCGGGTTCCTGGCGCGGTTCAATGTGAAAGCGCGAGCGGCGTGCAGGCCGTATCCGGACACAGATTTGATCTGGACCAGAACGGGTGCGGCGCGTTTCGCGAATGCGGATGTGCCGGCTTGCAGCGTGGGAAGGGACGCCTGCGCGTACCCCTGACGCTTGCCGCCCGGCGGCGGTTCTTGCGTGTCTGACCCGATGGTGTTCCGCGAAATGGGCCGTTGCGACTGGCACGGACCTATGCCCGCCAAGCCCGCACGGGCCCCAAAAGGGCTCCTCGGCTCGAACGGTGCACGGATTTCCATCAAGACATCAACCTTTGGCGCGCGAAGGGCAGGGGCTGGCCCGGTCCGTTCTCGCTCTAGCTCTGCAAAGGGCTTGCTTATCAGTTTCTTGGCAATGCCTTGGCCTGAACTGCCGGGAGCGGAACGGTCCGTCGGGGCAAAAGCAGGTGAAGCAGAGCCGAAGCCGGTATAGGCCCTTTTCAGAAGAACACTGCTAGCACCGGATTTGCCAAGCAGCAATTAAAACCATGACGGGAAGGTTGCGGGCGTGTGTCTGCAGGTTCCGCAGGCTGGGCAGGCAGGCGCTGAAGGCAGACACGTAAGGCCAGCGCTTCTGATGGTCGCAGCAAGAGGCGATGCCACAAAGGGCAAATTTGTTGCTGGACCAGCCGCGTGCGGGCATTGCATACCCGCGCACCATGAAAGGGCGTGTTCTGATTGGGGCGGCACTGGCGGTGCCTCTGGCCGCGGCGCTGGCCTGCGTCATCCTCTACGCCACCGCACTCGCCGCGCCGGCACCCCTCCCGGCAAACGTGGTGCGTATCGTGCTGCCCTCGGCGGCTGCGCAGATTGGTCTGCCGCGCATCGAAGGGCCTGCCGACGCCAGCCGGCCATTGGTGGTGATCGATGCCGGGCACGGCGGGCATGATCCGGGCGCAAGCGGCCAGCACGGCGAGATGGAAAAAACGATCACGCTCGCGCTGGCCGAGGCGCTGCGCGACGATCTTCTCGCCGAGGGGCGGGTGCGCGTGGCGCTCACGCGCAGCGGGGACCGCTTCCTTGCGCTGGAAGAACGATCGGGCATCGCGCGGCGGCTCAGGGCCGATCTGTTCATCTCGATCCATGCCGATGCCACGGATTCTCCCGATGCAGTGGGCGCAACTGTCTATACCCTGTCCGATCGCGGCTCGGATGCGCTGGCCGATGCGGTGGCGCGCCGTGAAAACCGTGCCGACAGCGTGAACGGCGAGGCGCTGCAAGGCAAATCGGATGCGGTCACTGCGATCCTCGTCAACCTTTCGCAGCGCGAGATGCGCGAACGCTCGAAGCGGTTTGCGCAGTTGGTGGTGCGCGAAGGGGCGGGGGCGCTGCGGTTTCACACCGATCCTGCGCGCGAGGCGGCCTTCGTCGTGCTCAAATCGCTGGATCTGCCTTCGGCGCTGATTGAGGCGGGCTATATCAGCAGCCCCACGGATGCGCAGGCGCTGGCCGACCCGGCCTGGCGCAAGCGGTTTGCCGCGTCGGTTGCCTCGGCCATCGAAATCTATCTGGCGCGAACTGGTGCAGTCACTAACGTTCCCTGAATCAAGCCGAGCATCAAGCCGCGCAGCAAGCCGGTCAGCAGGCCACTTCGCTGGCCACTGGCAATCGGGCAAAGGGCCATGCTAAGGCCCGCTGCAGATGGTTGACGATCCTGGACTTCCCGATCCCGATGGCACCTCCGTGCGGTGGCGCATCCGGCGCGATGCGGCGGGGCTGCTTGCCCGTCTGCGCGATCTGTGGCGCACCCGGCCCTGGGTGCGGCGCGCAGGCTATGCGCTGGCGGCGCTGCTGGCGCTCTACCTGATCGTTTGGGTCACGGTAATCCGCACGCTGCCATCTGCCGACAAGCTGCTGACCTATCAGCCGCCGCTGCCCACCATGGTGCGCGGCAATGATGGCGAGATCGTATCGAGCTATGCGCGCGAACGGCGCGTGCAGCTGCGCTATGTCGATTTCCCCGATCCCATGATCAAGGCGTTTCTCGCGGCGGAGGACAAGTCGTTCTTCAGCCACGGCGGGGTGGATTTCACCGGTCTTGCCGGGGCGGCGGTGGATTACACGGTCAAGCTCGGCTCGGGCGAGCGCGCGCGCGGCGGCTCTACCATCACCCAGCAGGTGGCCAAGAACATCCTGATCGGCAACGAGTATTCGGTCACGCGCAAACTCAAGGAAATGATCCTCGCGCGGCGCATCGAATCCGTGTTGAACAAGGAACAGATCCTCGAGCTCTACCTCAATGAGATTCCGCTGGGGCGGCAGAGCTTCGGCGTGCAGGCTGCCGCTCGCGCCTATTTCGACAAGGACGTGGGCGATCTGGCGCTGCACGAGGTGGCGTTTCTGGCGATCCTGCCCAAGGCACCGGAAACCTACGGCCGCGCGAAATATGCCGACCGCGCGCTGGAGCGGCGCCGCTATGTGCTCGACCAGATGGTGAAGAACGGCTGGGCAAGTCCTGCGCAGGCGGCCGCGGCCAAGGCGCAGCCGCTGGGCCTCGTGCCGCGCCGGGCGGACAATTACACCGCTGATGCCGGCTACTTCCTTGAGGAAGTGCGCCGCCAGCTGATCGAGAAATTTGGCGAGAACGCCGATAACGGTCCCAGCAGCGTTTATTCGGGCGGCCTGTGGGTGCGCACCTCGCTGGATACCGAGTTGCAGACCGGGGCGCAGAATGCGCTGCGCACGGGGCTGCTGCGCTACAGCGCCGGGCGCGCGTGGAGCGGCCCCATCGCCAGAATCGACCCGGCGGGGAACTGGCAGACCGAACTGATCACCAGCAACCTTGCGATCCGCTATCAGGATTGGCGCATCGGCGTGGTGCTTTCGCGGCGCGGGAATGACGGGAAGATCGGCTTTTCCGATGGCAGTACTGGCCCGCTCTGGGCAATGCCGCAGGCGATGAAGGCTGGTGATGTGATCGCAGCGGCCCCCTCCGGCGGCGGCTGGGCTGTTCGCGTGATTCCCGAAGTTTCCGGCGGCATGGTGGTGGAAGATCCGCGGAGTGGGCGGGTGCTGGCGATGCAGGGCGGCTTCGATGCGCGGCTCGGTTCGTTCAACCGCGCCACGCAGGCGGTGCGCCAGCCCGGCTCCACGATCAAGCCGTTCGTCTATGCCACTGCGCTCGACAACGGGCTGACCCCGGCCTCGATGGTGCTGGATGGCACGTTCTGCGTCTATCAGGGCGCGGCGCTTGGCCAGAAGTGCTTCCGCAATTTCGGCGGTGAGGGCGGCTCGGGCAGCCACACGATGCGCTGGGGGCTGGAGCAATCGCGCAACCTGATGACCGTGCGCATCGCCAACGACGCGGGCATGGACAAGGTGGTGAAGACCATCAAGAATGTCGGCATCGGCGATTACCAGCCCTATCTCTCGATGGCGCTGGGCGCGGGTGACACCACGACCGCGAAGATAGCCAATGCTTATGCTGCGCTTGCCAATCATGGGCGGCAGAACGAACAGTCGCTGGTCGATTATGTGCAGAACCGCGATGGCAAGGTGATCTGGAAGGCCGACAAGCGGGCCTGCCCGGGCTGCAGCATGGCGCAGTGGGACGGCAAGCCGATGCCCCGCGTGAAGCCTGCCGGCAAGCAGGTGATGGATGCGCGCACCGCCTATCAGGTGGTGCATATGCTCGAAGGCGTGGTGGTGCGCGGCACGGCCTTGACGCTGGCCGATCTCAATCTGCCGCTATTCGGCAAGACGGGTACGACCTCCGGCCCGACCAACGTTTGGTTTGCCGGGGGCTCACCCGATATCGTGAGCGCGATCTATCTGGGCTATGACCAGCCGCGCAGCCTTGGCGGCTATGCGCAGGGCGGGCGGATTGCGGCGCCGATCTTCAAGGATTTCGTGCTGCAGACGCGCAAGCGATGGAGCGATACGCCGTTCACCGCGCCCGAGGGCATCCGCCTGGTTAAGATCGACCGGGTGAGCGGACGGCAGGTGTTCGGCGGCATTCCGCAGGACGATCAGCGCAAGGCTTCGGTGATCTGGGAAGCCTTCAAGCCCAACAGCGAGCCGACCCGCACGTTCCGGCCTGAGGATCAGACGCTCAAGGAC
>JBIPOH010000134.1:0-8501 GCA_044379435.1 Novosphingobium sp. | reverse complement strand
ACGAAGGAATCGCGGCATGACCCCGCGTCCGCTCACGATCACTGGCGGCAGGCTGGTCCTGCCCACGAGTGCGCCCCGTCCCGGCGCGCTGCGCATCGAGGAAGGCCGCATCATGGCGCTGGGCGAGATCGCGCCGCAGCCCGGCGATGATGTGCTGGATGCCAAGGGCGCGCTGATTGCTCCCGGCCTCGTCGATCTTGGCGTATTTGCCATCGACAAGCCCGCGTTCCATTTCGGCGGGATCACCCGCGCCGCGCTGATGCCCGATCAAGGGCCGCCGCTCGATCATCCGGCGCGGGTGCGGTTTGCGGCGCAATCGGGCAAGCCCGACATGTGGGTCCACCCCCTCGCCGCCGCCACGCGCGGCCTTGAAGGCACCGAACTGGCCGAACTGGCGCTCATGCGCGATGCGGGCGCCAAGGCCGTTGCCACGGGCCGCCGCTGGATCGCCGATTCGGGTGTGATGCTGCGGCTGATGGGCTATTGCGCGATGCTGGGCCTCGTCCTTGTCACTCATGCCGAGGATGCGGGGATCGCTGGCCATGCCGTCGCCACCGCAGGCGAGATGGCAACCCGGCTGGGCCTGCCGTCTGCTCCGGCAGAGGCCGAAGCCCTCGCGGTTGCGCGTGATCTCGCGCTGGCTGAACTCACCGGCTGCCGCCTCCACTTGCGGCAGGTGACGACAGCCGCCGCGCTTGATCTGGTGCGCAGCGCCAAGGCGCGCGGCGTGCAGGTGACGGCGGGCGTGACGCCAGCGCACTTCATGCTCTCCGATCTGGAACTGGCAGAATTTCGCACGTTCTGCCGCCTTTCGCCGCCCTTGCGCAGCGATGCAGACCGGCTGGCGGTGATCGCGGCGATTGCGGACGGGACGATCGACGTCATCGCATCGGGCCATGATCCGCGCGGCGCAGAAGACAAGCGCCTGCCCTTTGCCGATGCCGAGCCGGGCATGGCGGGGGCGGAAACGCTGCTGCCGCTCACGCTCACACTCGTGCGCGATGGAGCAGTCAGCATGGCCCGCGCCTTCAAGCTGCTGGCGGGAAATCCGGCAGCGCTGCTGGGCGTTCCGGCTGGGCGGCTCGAAGTGGGCTATGAAGCCGATATCGCGCTAGTAGAGCCCGAGCGCCCGTGGATCGTCGATCGGACCAAGATGGCGGCCACGGCAGGCAACACGCCGTTTGATCGCCGTCCGGTGGAAGGCCGCGTCACCGCCCTGTTCAAGGGCGGCAGCCGCATCGCTTAGCCAGGCGTTTCAGCGGGGCTGGAACGCAGGCCCGTGCAGCCTTTCACGATCAATCCGGCAAATCAGCGCTGCGCCATCCGCGTCGGGGCCACGCGGCCCTGCGGGGTGACTGCCGCCGGATCGCTCATGACGAGGCAGACGCCGCCCTTGACGCGAATCGACTGGCACATCTGCCGCGCCGAAGCGACGCCGGTGAAGCCCATGGCCTGAACCCGCCAGAACGCGCGGTCCTTTACGGAGACCTGCGTGATCTGGTTGTGATAGCTGCCAAGGCCGGGATTGCGCGCGGCGAAGTGGCGCCAGGCGCGCTGGGCGCCGTCGGCCGATGCGAACGAACCAAGCTGAACGACATGACCGCCGTGCATGGCGCCCGCCGCAACGGGCGCAATACGCGCACCGCGGTGCGTGGCCTGAACCACGGGATTGGCCACCATGCGCTGCGCTGCGGGCGGAGCGGGGGCTTCCGCCGCCGACGAAGGCGGCAGATCAAGCACGGCAAGCCGGGCGGGCGCGGGCGCGCTCGATGCATCGGCCAGCGCGGGCTGCGGCGCAGCGGCATCGGCAACTGGTGCGGGCATGGCCGTGGCGGCCGCACGGGCAAACTCCGCCGCATCGGCCGAAGGCGCCTGCTCGGTTGCCGCCATCGCCGCCGCTTCTTCAGCCAGCTTGGTGGGATCGGGGAAATTGGCCAAGGCCAGGGCGGTCGGCTGGCCGCCGTCGGCCTGAACCGGCGCGCCGAGCAGGCTCGCCACGCGGCGGCGCGTATCTTCGGGGCGCGACATGAACGCCCATGACTGCATCCGTTCGTTGAGCTTGTCTGCCGGAACGTCCTGCTGCGCCATCAGCTTGGCTTCGTGCCAGCTTCCATCCAGCGCATAGGCATAGGCAAGGTTCTGGCGCACCTTCGGGGTGTTCTCGCCGCTGCGCAGCACTTCGGTCAGCGCGGCAATTCCGGTCTGGGTCTGCCCGGCCATGGCCATGGCAAGGCCAAAGTCCGCAGCGGGGATGCTGTCGCGGTAGGTGTTGAGCGTGTCTGCCGCTTCGGCACCCTTGCCCAGCGCAATATCCGCAAGCGCGAGGCTGAGCGCTGCCTTGCCGCTGTCTTCTCCGAGTTGGATCGCCTCATCGAACGCCTGACGGGCCGCCTCGAACCGACCTGCGCGCAGATAGGCCGAACCCAGCAGCGTGCGATAAGCAGCGGTGCGCGGAGCAGCCAGCACCGCCTGCTCGGCCAGCGCGATGGCCTTGTCCGGGCTACCCTTGCCCAGCGCGGCCTGCGCGCTGGAGGCAAACTTGGCGTGGTTTGGCCCGGCCGCAGCACAGCCGGAAAGCAGCCCAGCCGCAAAAGCGGTGGTGATGCAGATCCGCGCCATCCTGTAGGAAGCCTTCCGATCGGTCTTGCGTTCGTGTGCGATGATCATGGCGTAATATCCCGGCTGGAATTCGTGTTCAGGAGCGAAGGGCGCGGCGAGCAAGGTCGTCGAGACCGGGCTTCGCTTCGAGGAAACGGTCGAGTGCCTCGACCACGATCTGTTGGGCACTGCGGTTGTCGATGGTGCAGGCCAGCCGCAGACGCAGGTGGCGCGATGCATCGAGCCGCAGCGTGAAGGCGGCCTTGCGCCCTTCCTTCAGCGCAGTCCCGCGTTCGCGCCGGTTGGCGGCAGCAGCAGCGGCAGGCGCCTTGAGCACATCGGCCAGCGATTCGATTCGCCGCAGCACTTCGGGCTGAGCGGGTTCGGGCAAGGGATCAGCTGCGATCGCGACGACTTCGGCAGTCACCACTTCGGCAGGCGCCACTTCGGCCACAGACGCGTCCTCGCCCAGATCGTTCCAGCCCAGATCATCGGCGTCGAATGCCGCCATCTCCAGAGGTTCGGGCGCAAGCACGGCGCTGCCAAAGCCCATCCGGCGCTGGTCATCCGCCGAAAGCGGGAGAAGCTGGGGCCGCATCGCCGGGCGTGCAGCACCCTTGCGGGCGAGCAGGCTAGGGCTCAGCGAGGCGAAAGGTCTGGCTTCGGTCATGGCCGTTCCATCCCCCCTCAAGAGCCGATCACGCGGCGGCCAAAGCCGCCTGCGGGACGCGGCGCGCCGGGCATGGCCGCTGCGCCAAGGCCGGGCTGCGGCACCGCAAACACGGTGCGGCGGAAATTCTTTTCAAGCCGTTCGGAGACGTAAGTCCACAGCGCCGCGACTTCGGCGGCAGACTTGCTGGACGGATCGACTTCCATGACCGTGCGGCCATCGATCATCGAAGCGGCAAAATCGGTGCGGTGGTGCAGCGTGATCGGAGCGACAGTGCCATGCTGGGAAAGCGCAACGGCGGCTTCGCTGGTGATGCGCGCCTTGGGCGTTGCGGCGTTGACCACGAAGATCAGCGGCTTGCCCGCGCGTTCGCACAGATCGACGGTTGCGCCCACGGCGCGCAGATCATGCGGACTGGGGCGCGTGGGCACCACGATCAGTTCGGCCACCGAAATGACCGACTGGATCGCCATGGTGATGGCCGGCGGCGTATCGATCACCGCCAGCTTGAACCCCTGCTGGCGCAGCACGGCCAGATCAGCGGCAAGCCGGGCAACCGTGGTCTGGGCAAAGGCAGGGTATTCGGCCTCGCGCTCGTTCCACCAATCGGAAAGCGAACCTTGCGGATCGATATCGATCAGCACGACTGGCCCGGCGCCTGCGCGCTGCGCCTGAACGGCGAGATGGCCGGACAGGGTTGTCTTGCCCGATCCCCCCTTCTGCGATGCCAAAGCCAGTACGCGCAATGCAACCCCCTGTGGGCAAAACTCGAGCCATCAATGGTCTCCTGCAGGGAGATCGCAGAAGACCCTCAAATTTTGGTTAACATCGCTCATCGCGGACCAAGGGATTTTGCGGAGATCGAAAGGTTGTTGCACGCCGGGATAGTGGGTTTTCGGCGTTAACCGTCTGCGCTAACATACGTGCTACACTGTATTCGCGGCATTAAGGTCCGGCATGACTTGCACCGGTCTGCGCCGCACGGCATCGTTAACCCATATTGTTCAGGCAATGGGCCCTTACGGAGATTGAACCGGTCATGCGCGGATCCGCCATCCTGAAAGCCGCCAGCTTCGGCCTTGGCGCGCTCTGCCTGCCCGCCTCAGGACCAGTGCTTGCGGCACCGCAAGCCCCGGGCGTGGCTGCAGCCGCCGCTACCGCCCCGGATGCGGCAAGTGCCGCCGCCGTGCGCGCCGGAGTCGATGCCTGGTCTGCGGGCAACTACGAAGCGGCGGTCAAGGCATGGCAAGGCCCGGCCGCCAAGGGCGATGCAGATGCGCTGTTCAACCTTGGCCAAGCCTACAAGCTGGGGCGCGGGGTCCCCAAGGATCTTGCCAAGGCAGAAGGGTATTACGGCAAGGCCGCCCGGCTCGGCCATGTTGCGGCAGCAGACAACTATGGCATCGTGCTGTTCCAGACGGACCGCCAGCAGGCTGCCATGCCCTGGCTGCAGTCTGCCGCCGACAGGGGCGAACCGCGCGCGATGTATGTATTGGGGATCGCGGCCTACAACGGCGATTATGCGCCGAAGGACTGGGTGCGCGCCTATGCCCTGATCACGCGTGCCGCCGCCAGCGGCCTGCCGCAGGCAACGGCCAGTCTCGCCACGATGAACCAGACGATCCCGCTCGCGCAGCGCCAGATGGGCGTCAGCCTTGCCAGCGAGCTTGATCAGAAGGCCGCCGATGCGCGCGGCCGCGAACTGGCCGCTGCAGACCTTGGCGGAAAAGGCATGCCGGTGCGGCCATCCACCCCGCCATCGGCCCCGCCATCGGCCCCGCCAGCCCCAGCGTCTTCGGGAGCCATCGAGAAAGTCGATCTGCCAGCTTCGGCACCGAACGCGCCCGTGGCCGCCTATCTGCCGCCGCCGTTCGAACCAGCACCGCCGCCCAAGGCCGCTCCGAAGCCGCCTGCGCCCAAGCTAGCTGCACCGAAACCTGCTGCACCGAAGCTTCCCCCCGCCGTCAACAGCGGTGCCTATCGCATCCAGCTCGGCGCCTTCGGGGTGAAGGCCAACGCCGATGCGCTCTGGGCGCGGGTGCGCACCCGGCCCGAGATCGCGGGCCATGCACGGCAGGATCTGCCGGGTGCGGTCACCCGTCTGCTCGCCACCGGCTATTCGCAGGATGGTGCGAACCGCGCCTGCGCCGCGCTCAAGGCCGGGGGCTTGGCCTGCCTCGTGGTTGCGCCCTGATCACCTGATGCCCGAACGGATCGGTGCGCTCGATTTCGTGCGCGGCGTTGCCGTGCTCGGCATTCTTGCGATCAACGTCACCGGCTTCTGGGGGCCGCTGCTCGCCACGTTTAACCCGGACCTGCCGCGCCCCGAGCCCGGCGGCGCGGCCTGGTTCATGGCCGCCTACGTGCTGTTCGAAGGCAAGATGCGCGGCCTGTTCACGCTGCTGTTCGGAGCCAGCATGATGCTGTTTGCCGATGCGGCAGAGCGGCGCGGCGCCAACCCCGATCTGATGCAGGTGCGCCGCCTCCTCTGGCTCATGCTGCTGGGCTATGCCCATTATGCCCTGCTGTGGTGGGGTGATATCCTGCTGCCCTATGCGGTCTGCGGGCTCATCGCCTTCAGTTTGCGCCGCCTTGCGCCGGAACCACTGGCCGCTGCCGCGCTGCTGCTGTTTCTTGCCTCCCATATCCTTGAAATACCCGGTAATCTTGCCGCTATCGCTACCGAAGCCCGCGTACTTGCCGGGCATGGCACTCCCCCCGAGGCCGCCGAACAGGCCGCGATGATGGGCCGCATCGCTGCCTCCATCGCGGCAGACACCCGCGTGCTCCACGCCCCCTTCCTCGAAGCGGTGCACTTGCGCCTTGCGAGCGCGCCGTACCTGCCGCTCGAAAACCTCGGCGCGACCTTCTTCGAAACGTTCCCCCTGATGCTGCTGGGCATGGCGCTGCTGCGCATGGGGCTGTTCACCGGCGAATGGACGGCCAGCACCCTCAGCCGCATCGCCCTGATCGGCATCGGCGCGGGCGGCGCGATGAGCGCGGCGCTGATCGGCTGGGCGGCGGCGCACGATTTCCCGCCGGGTGCGATGTTCGCGGTCATGGGCTCGCTCGCTGCTGTGCCGCACCTGCTGATGACCACGGGCTATCTGGCTGCGCTGCTGCTGCTGTGGCCCAGGCTCGAAGGCACATCTGCCGTTGGCCGCCTCAGTGCCGCAGGCCGCTGCGCCTTCACCAACTACCTTGGCACCACGTTCGTCATGTCCGCGCTCTTCGCGGGCTGGGGCCTCGGCCTTGGCGGCGTCCTCCCGCGCGCTGCCCTGCCGCTGGTGGTGCTGTGCGGCTGGGCGGTGATGCTGGCCTGGCCGCAATGGTGGCTCGCCCGCTTCGGCCAAGGCCCGCTTGAGGCCCTGTGGCGCAAGCTTACGTGGCTTGGCGTTCCTCGGCCTGCGGCGAATGCGGTGTAAGGATCAGCACGCCCTCCTCCACCCGCCAGCCCTTCAGCCGCGTCAGAAAGTTCATCCCCAGCACGCTCGGCCCGCCCCTGCCAGGCATCACGATGGCATCGAGATCGCGCGCCACCACCGAACCGAAGCGCAGTTCGCCGATCCGCGCCGGCGCCGCGCGCACCGTGCCGTTGGCAGTCTCGACCCTGGCATCGGGCCGCAGCCCATCAGGCTCCACGCCAGCCGCCTCGGCCACATCGCCCGAAAGCGCGGTCACTGTCGCCCCGGTATCGACCATCAGCCGCATCTGCGTGCCATTCAGCTTTGCCGTGATCCAGTAGTGCCCATCGGCTGAAAGCGGAATGCGCGTCTCCCCGCCGGAAACGGTCTGCGCCGGTCCGCCAATGCCGTGCAGCGCGGCATCGAAGCTCGGGTCCATCCGCACGAAGCGCATCACTGCAAGGCCGAACACCACCAGCAGCAGCAGGTTTCCGGCAATCCGCACCGCGCCGCCAAGCCGCCTGCCTCGGGATGCCAGCACGCCGCCCGCCACCACCAGCACCAGTGCCGCGCACGTTGCGGCAAACAGCGGCGAAAGCTGCCCCAGCCAGGGCGCGCCGCGTTCCAGCCAAGCGTAGATCTGCGTCATGCCTCCTGCCCTAGCGCGCCAAACCTTGCAGCACCATTGCGCCATTTGCCGACCGCCAGATCGAGCGCGGCTTAACCATGCCCGTTAACAGCGCAAACACGCAGCGTCCCTAGGCGGGACGGGCTCGGAAAGCCCCTCGCGCGGCGGCGCGTTTACGCTATTCTGCAAGAGAAAGGAGCGCACGATTCCGCGATGAGCAGCATGAAATCCCCCCTCGATCTCATTCGTTCCCGCTGGGTCAGCGCGCCGCTTGGCATGATCGCCATGGGCCTTGCCTCGCTGCTCGCCTTCAACGTCGGCAAGGATGTCGCGCAGGTCGCCTTTGGCGGATCGCAGGCCGAAGCCCATGTCGCCTCTGCTCCCGCGGCCAAGCCTCTGG
This sequence comes from Novosphingobium sp., assembly GCA_044379435.1. Lineage (GTDB taxonomy): Bacteria > Pseudomonadota > Alphaproteobacteria > Sphingomonadales > Sphingomonadaceae > Novosphingobium. Next base: position 801 of record JBIPOH010000134.1, on the reverse strand, counting down.
CCAAGCCCATCGCCCTCACCCCGGCCTCGGTGCCCGCAAACAGCCCCTTCGTCGTCAAATCGATCCTCAAGATCGATGAGCCGATCAAGTTCGGCCAGTATTTCTGGGACGAAAGCGCGGCCAAGACCGGCCCCATCGTCGTCACCGTCGATCTCGAAGCGCGCACCATTTCGGTGTTCCGTGATGGGCACGAGATTGGCGCTGCCGCCATCCTCAAGGGCTATGGCGAAAAACCCACCCCCACCGGCGTGTTTCCCATCAGCCAGAAAGACGCCGACCACGTCTCCAATATCTACGACGCACCGATGCCCTACATGCTGCGCCTGACGAACGACGGCGTCTCGATCCACGGCAGCAAGGTGGAGCGCGGCTATGCCACCAATGGCTGCATCGGCGTGCCCGATGCCTTCGCCAAGCGCCTGTTCGGCGTCGCCAGTCTGGGTGACAAGGTGATCGTGACCGATGGCAAGCGCCTTGGCGTGGGCCAGCCCATCATCGAAAACCACGCGCCTGCCCCTGTCGGTCCGGCTGTGCTGGCCCAGCGGGATAATTGATCGAGATCGTTTTCTTCCTTCGCTTGCAGGGCCATGAGGCGCATGAACGGTGCAAGGAGACAAGCGGATGCGCCCCCACGATGAACGCCACCTCGTCAGCCGGATCGGCTGGCTGCGCGCGGCCGTGCTGGGCGCGAATGATGGGATCGTCTCCACCGCCAGCCTGATCCTCGGCGTGGCCGCCTCGGGCGCGGACCGCCAAGCACTGCTGGTCGCGGGCACAGCGGGGCTGGTCGCGGGCGCGATG
>JBIPOH010000004.1:0-28005 GCA_044379435.1 Novosphingobium sp. | reverse complement strand
GCGGCGGAGCATTACCGCCGCGCGCAGGCGATCGAGGGTTCGATCCCCTAGCAGGAACCGCCCTATTGGTATTACCCGGTGGGCCAGTCACTCGGCGCGGCGCTGCTGGCGGGGGGCAAGGCTGCGGAGGCACGCGATGCGTTCCATCAGGCGCTGCTGGTCGCGCCGGGCAACGGCTGGGCGCTGTGGGGGCTGGCGCAGGCCGAGCGGGCGCTGGGTCATGATCTCGAAGCGCGGGCTGCCGAGGCGGCGCTGGAGCGGGCTTGGCTGGGAGACCGACGGCTCTTGCGGTTGGAGAGGCTTTAGCTGGCGACGGCGAGCCGGTTCCGTCCGGCGTTCTTGGCGGCATAAAGCGCGTTGTCTGCCCGGCACAGCAGGTGATCGAGGCTTTCATCGGCACGCGATATGGCGATGCCGAAGCTGGCCGTCATGCGGGTGAGACCTGCCGGTGTGATGAGCGGGAGCGCTTCGAGCCGCTGCCGGATCGCATCAACCATCGCCTCACCGGACTGGCTGGCGGTTTCGCCGGTCTGGAGCGCAAAGAGCAGGCCGAACTCCTCGCCGCCGAGCCGGGCGACGAGGGCATCTTGCGGGGCGGCGGCAGTAATCACGGCAGCGGCGTGCTGGAGCGCCAGATCACCACCGGCATGGCCGAGGCTGTCATTGATGTGCTTGAAGTGATCGAGATCGACCATGACCATCATATGCGCAGAGCGCGCTTTGATACGAACTGACGCCTGCTCGACAAACGCCCGGCGATTGTCGAGCCCGGTCAGCGGGTCTTGCCGTGCGAGCCGGTCAAGCTGCGCGTTGAGCTGCTCCATCCGCCGCGCGGACCAGGCATAGTAAAGGAACGAGGGCGGAGCGACGAGCGCGGGAATGCAAAACGCAACGAGCATCGCATCGTGGTAGTAGATCGTGCCATCGATCTGGAACAGCGCGTGGGTGGCCGCCATCGAAACGCCGATGGACAGGCCGACGACGAGGATGCCCATTGCGGCCAGGCGAGCTGGATTGGAGGTGTTGTTCCGCGCCATTCCCCAGTTCTAACCGATTCGGCATTAACGATCGGTTGTGCGCAGCGAAGGGATCAACCGTCCTTGTAGTAGTAGCTGTAGCCGTTGATCGCGGGCGCGCCGCCGAGGTGGGCATAAAGCACGCGGCTCCCTTCGGGGAAGAAGCCCTTTCGCGTCAGGTCGATCATGCCCTGCATCGATTTGCCTTCGTAGACCGGGTCGGTGATCATCGCTTCGGTGCGCGCGGCGAGGCGGATGGCGTCGTTGGTTTCCTCGGAGGGAACACCATAGGCCGGGTAGGCGTAGTCCGGGTTGATGACGATCTCGTCCTCGCGGACCGAGCGGCCCAGCTTCACGAGCTCGGCGGTGTTGTCGACGATGGAGCGAACCTGATCGCGGGTCTGGTCGAGCGTGCCGGATGCATCGATGCCGATCACGGTGTGGGCGCGGTCTTGCGCCGCAAAGCCCACGATCATGCCGCCTTGCGTGGAGCCGGTGACGACGCAGACGACGATGTAATCGAACTGGAAGCCCAGTTCGGCCTCTTGCGCGGCGACTTCTTCGGCAAAGCCGACATAGCCCAGTGCGCCGAACTTGTGGACCGAGGCGCCGGCGGGAATGGGATAAGGCTTGCCGCCCGCTGCCTTGACACTTTCGATCGCATCTTCCCAGCTCTGGCGGATGCCGATGTCGAAGCCATCGTCCACAAGGCGGCTGTCTGCGCCCATCAGGCGCGTGAGCAGGATATTGCCGACGCGGTCGTAGACGGCATCATAATGCGGCACCCACTTTTCCTGCACGACGACGCACTTCATGCCGAGCTTGGCGGCGGTGGCGGCGACCATGCGGGTGTGGTTCGATTGGACGCCGCCGATGGAAACCAGCGTATCCGCGCCCGAGGCGATGGCATCGGGCACGATGTATTCGAGCTTGCGCAGCTTGTTGCCGCCAAACGCGAGGCCGGAGTTGCAATCATCGCGCTTGGCCCAGATCTCGACCTTGCCGCCGAGCGCTTCGCTGAGGCGGGGCAGGCGCTCGATGGGAGTGGGGCCATAAGTGAGCGGGTAGCGTTCGAAGGGGGCGAGGAGAGACATGCAGGCTCCGACTGGCGGTTGATTCGCGGTGAAAGCTAATCGAAAGCGCGCGGAAGGTGCTTGCAAAGTTGTGCTACCGATTGACGTCCTGGTTTCTCATTGGTGGTTTAATTATCCGATTTATCCGATAATGGTCATTCATATGAAAGAAACGTCCATCGAGTTTGACCGGATCGACCGCAACCTGCTGCGCTTGCTGCAGGCGGATGGGCGGCGCTCCAACGCGGAACTGGCCGAGGTCGCCAACATCAGCCCCGCAACCTGCCACCGCCGTGTGGCGCGGCTGGTGGAGGCAGGCGCGATCACCGGGTTTCGCGGGCAGGTCGCGCCCGGCGTGGTGGGGCTGGGCACACTGGTGATGGTGGGTGTGGTGCTCGACCGCTCCACGCCCGAGAGCTTTGCCGCGTTCGAAGGTGCAGTGGTGGGGATGAAGGAAGTGCTCGACTGCAATCTGGTGGCGGGGGATTTCGACTACCTGCTCAAGATCCGCGTACGCGACATTGCCGATTTCAACGTGCTCCACGGCCAGCGGCTCCTCACCCTGCCGGGGGTGCGGCAGACGCGGACGTTCTTCGTGATGAAGGAAGTGAAGGAAAACGCGCCGCTGGGGTTTTGAAGCGGGGGTTTGACAGGACCGCTGCGCCGCTTATCCCTACGGTGGGTCGAACAAAGGGGATTTGCGTGGGCGCAGTGGGGATTGCTGAAGCAGGTCAGACGGGGCCAAGTCAGTCTGGCACAGTGGAGCTGAGCCGGACGCTGCTGCCGCGGCACGTTTCGATGATCGCGATTGGCGGGATCATCGGGGCGGGGCTGTTTGTCGGCTCGTCCACCACGATTTCGCTCACTGGCCCTGCCGCGGTCATTTCTTATCTGATCGCGGGCCTCCTCATCCTGCTCGTCATGCGCATGATTGCCGAAATGGCCATCGTGCTGGAAGGCGTGCAGAGCTTTCCAGACTTTGCGCGCGCAGGGCTTGGGCATCTGGCGGGGTTCCTGTCCGGCTGGCTCTACTGGTATTTCTGGGTCGTGGTGGTGGCGGTGGAGGCGATTGCCGGGGCCAAGATCATCGGCGGCTGGCTGCCGGGCGTGCCGGAATGGGCCATCGGCGCAGGCCTGACCGCGCTGATGACCGCGGTGAACCTGATGTCCACCCGCAGCTACGGCGAGTTCGAGTTCTGGTTCTCCTCGATCAAGGTGGCCGCCATCCTCGTGTTCAGCCTGATCTGTGCGCTGTGGGTGTTTGGCATCACCGCGCCGCAGGGCTTTGACCCAAATGGCTTTGGCGGCAACCTGACCGCGCATGGCGGCTTTGCGCCCCATGGCTGGGGGCCGGTGTTTGCAGGGGTCGCTTCCACCATCTTCTCGCTCTGCGGGGCGGAGATTGCGACGATTGCGGCGGCGGAATCGCCCGATCCGGCCAAGGTCATCGCGCGGATGACTGTCTCGGTCGCGCTGCGCATCGTGATCTTCTATGTCCTTGCCATCGGGTTGATCGTGGCGGTGGTGCCCTGGACGCAGATCGTGCCGGGACATTCGCCGTTTGCCACCACCCTCGCCGCCATGCGCATTCCGGGCGGTGAGACGATCATGAGCGCAGTGGTGCTGGTGGCGGTCCTCTCGTGCCTCAACAGCGGGCTTTATGTGACAAGCCGGGCGCTGTTCGGTCTGGCCCGTTTTGGCGATGCACCCGATTGGCTGGTGCACGTGAATGCGCGCGGGGTGCCGGCGCGGGCGATCATTGTCGCCAGCCTGTTTGCCTATGGCGCGCTGGCGGCGCAGTGGCTTTCGCCGGGCACCGTGTTCAGCTTCCTCGTCAATTCTTCGGGCGTGACCATGATCCTGCTCTACATGCTGGTGGCGATTGCGCAGCTGCGCGAGCGGACGCGGGCCGAGCGCGAGGCGCCCGAGCGGCTGACGCTGAAGATGTGGTTCCACCCTTTTGGCACGCTGACCGCGCTGGCGGCGATGCTGGCGGTGCTGGTGTTCATGGGGCTGCAGCCCGATCTGGCGAGCCAGCTGTGGATGAGCCTGCTGGTCGCGGGGCTATTTGCGGCGGCATTCTGGCTGCTGCGCACGGGAAAGCGCGCCTGAAATGAGTAAAGTGATTACGGCGGAAGCGGCTGCGGCGCTGGTCAAGAGCGGCATGTGGCTGGATTATGGGTTTGGCGCGACGCAGGCCGAGGCCTTCGACAAGGCGCTGGCGGCGCGGGTGCATGAACTGAGCGGGGTGAAGGTCCGCAGCTGCCTGACGACGCGGCCGCGCGCGTTTCAGGAGGCCGATCCCGATGGCGCACACATGCTCTCGGCAAGCTGGCATTTCAGCGGATATGATCGCAAGCAGTTCGATGCGGGCCGCGCGACCTACATTCCCTTGAACCTTGGCGAATGGCCCGATCTCTATCGCCGGTTCTGCGACCGCGTGGATATCGCGGTGTTCCAAGTCTGCCCGAAGGATGCGGACGGCAACTACAACTTCTCGATCTCGGCCTCCTATCTGCGCGCGCTGGTAGAGAAGGCGGATGTGGTGATCGTGGAAGTGAACCCCGCGCTGCCCTATTGCTTCGGCCCGGATAATGCGGTGCATGAGAGCGAGGTGGACTTCGTGATCGAAGGGCTGGAACTGCCCGCAGCCGAACTGCCCGGCGCGATTTCGAGCGACGTGGACCTTGCCATCGCGCGGCTGGTGGCGGCGGAGATCCGCGACGGGGATTGCATCCAGCTGGGCATCGGCGGCCTGCCCAATGCGGTCGGGCGCGCGATTGCGCAGGCCGGTGTGAAGGACCTTGGCGTCCACACCGAAATGATGGTCGAAGGCGTGGTCGAACTGGTGAAAGCGGGCGTCGCCAATGGCGCGCGCAAGCAGATGGATGTGGGCAAGGCCGTCTATGCCTTCGCCATCGGCTCGGCCGACATCTATGCCACGCTGGACCGCAACCCTGCGTTCGAGGCGCGGCAGGTGGACTATACCAACCTGCCCGGCTCCGTTGCGCGCAATCATAACGTGTTTTCGGTCAACAGCACCGGGCAGATGGACCTGCAGGGGCAGGCGGCATCGGAATCGGACGGCTACCGCCATTTCAGCGGCACGGGCGGCCAGCTCGGCTTCGTGCGCGCGGCCTATGAATCGCAGGGCGGGCGCGGCTTTCTGTGCATGCCGTCGACCTATGAAAAGCACGGGGTGCGCAAGAGCCGGGTGGTGGCGGGGCTGGCGCCGGGCACGATCGTGACCGTGCCGCGCACCGATGTGATGCACGTGGCCACCGAATACGGGATGGTCTGCCTCAAGGGCAAGAGCGTGGCCGAGCGCGCCAAGGCGATGATTTCCATCGCCCACCCCGATTTCCGCGAGGAACTGGAGCGCGATGCCTATGCCAATGGGCTCATTCCGAAGCACTACTTCTAAGCAGTGGGCAGCAGGTGAAAGCGGTGTTCAAGTGGGCCGGCCTGATCGTCCTCGGCCTCGTACTGGGGATCGGCTTTGCTGGCTGGCAGATCCGGAGCAGCGGCCTTGGCAACGACGTGCGCGTGGGGCCGTGGAGCACGGGCCGCGATATCGGCACCGCGAACGCTGACATGAAGACGCGCGCGGTGGTGGCGCTGCGTGGGCTGCTGGCGCTACCGGCGCGGGAGGCGCGCTATTTCACCGCAGCGACCGACAGCACCGGCGCGCCGCTTTCGGGCAAGTGCAGCTATGCCCTGACCGGCGGGGCGATCGAGGCGCGCTGGTGGAGCGTAACGCTGTATGATCGGGGCGGCTGGCTTATCCGCAACGCCTGGCAACGCCATTCGATTGGCAGCGCGATCATTCCTGCAGACGCGGCCGGCAATTGGACCATTCGGATCGGCCCGGCGCAGGAGCCCGGCTTGTGGGTCCCCACCGGCACCGATGGCCCGTTCGAACTGACCCTGCGCGCCTATCGCCCGCAAGGAGAAATGGCGCACGACCCGGCGCGGATCAGCCTGCCCATTCTTGCCAAGCGGGAGTGCCGCCCATGATCCGCCGCTTCGCACCGCTCGCTGTTGTCGTGGCCGTGGCCTTGGGCAGCTACTTCGGTACTCTGGCCGCCGCACCGTATGGCCTGATGTGGCTGGCCGAGGCTAAGATGGCGAAGACGGCGCGGACCAACCACTTCACCCATTTGCCACCCGTCCGCGCGGACCGGCAATTCGTGGTGCGGCCAAGTCCGGACCTGCTTTATTCGCTGTGCCCCTACGACCTTTCCGCAGGGCCGCTGGAGATTACTGCCGTGCCGGTCCCCGGTAGGTACAGCTCGATAAGCGTGTTCGATGCGCGAACCGACGTGGCGTTTGTGCGCAATGACGAGCAGATGGCGGGCCGGCCAATGCGGGTGGTGCTGGCGCGCGAGGGACAAGCCGTGCCCGGCGGCGTAGAGATCGTGCGGGTGCGCTATGCGAGGGGGATGGTGCTGCAACGTGTGCTGCTGGCGGATCCTTCCGAGGCGACGAAGGTTGATCCAATCCGCCGCCAGGCCGCGTGCCGAACACTGGCTGGATAGCGTAAATGGTGAGCCCTGCTGGGTTCGAACCAGCGACCTACTGATTAAAAGTCAGTTGCTCTACCGACTGAGCTAAGGGCCCACATGCAGACGGTGGACCCCGCCCCTACGGACCGGGCGGGGCTGGGTCAAGCGGGCGTGGAGGTGGCGGATGGTGCAGGTGCCTGCCGGATCGCGCCAAAGCGGGGCAACCGTGGCGGCGGGGGTGAGGACGAAGGCGCGCTGGCGGAACAGCGGGTGGGGGATGGTCAGGGTTTTGCTCTGCCATGCCCCGCCGCTCCACAGGATCACATCCAGATCGAGCGTGCGTGCGCCCCAGCGCTGGCCGCGGCGGACGCGGCCGAAGCGGGTTTCGATGGATTGCAGCAAGGCGAGCAGGGCAGGCGGGCTCAGCGGTGTGGCCACGCACGCGGCGGCGTTGGCATAGCGGCGGCGCGAGGGGCCGACGGGGGCGCTGGTGATGTTGGGGGAGGCGGCTTCGATGGTGACGCCCGCGTCTGCCAGCGCGGCAAGCGCGGCGGTCAGAACCTGCGGCGGAGGGCCATGGCGCGGATGGCGCTGGTTGGAGCCGAGCGCGATCAGATAACGCTGGATGTCAGATGTCTTCGGCAAGGCGCGTGTAAAGCTGCGGGCGGCGATCGCGGAAGAAGCCCATGCCGGCGCGGTGGCGCGCAGCTTCGGCCAGATCGAGAGTGGCGACGAGGACGCCGGTTTCCTCAGCGCCATATGCCGCGACGAAATCGCCCCACTGATCGGCGATGAAGCTGTTGCCGTAGAAACGCTGGGGCGGCGTCCCGCCCCCAATACCATCTGGCATGCTTTCGCTGCCGATGCGGTTGGCTGCGATGACGGGCATGCAGTTTGAAACGGCATGGCCGATCATGGCGCGGCGCCAGACGCGGCTGGTATCGAGACCGGGATCGTAGGGTTCGCTGCCGATGGCCGTGGGATAGAACAGAACTTCGGCGCCCATCAGCGCCATGGCGCGCGCGCATTCGGGATACCACTGATCCCAGCACACGCCGACACCGATGCGGGCCCCCATGACATCCCACACCTTGAAGCCGGTGTTGCCCGGGCGGAAATAGTACTTCTCCTCATAGCCCGGGCCGTCCGGGATATGGCTCTTGCGGTAGGTGCCCATGATCTCGCCGTCAGGCCCGATCATGGCGAGCGTGTTGTAGTAGTGATGCCCCTCGCGTTCGAAGAAGCTGGTGGGGATCGCGATCTTCAGGCTGCGGGCAAGCACCTGCATGGCCTTGACCGAAGGATCGTCCGCCAGCGGATGCGCCAGGGTGAACAGTGCCTCGTCCTCGACGGTGCAGAAATAGGGGCCAGCGAAGAGTTCGGGCGGGAGGATGACCTGCGCGCCTTGCGCAGCGGCATGCTCGACCAGCGCGGAGACGGCCGCGATATTGGTCTGCGCGTCGGGCGCGTGGAGGGCAAGCTGGAGGGCGGCGACGGTGAGCTGGGTCATGCCGGGGACTTGGGGGTCTCGCGCCGGATTGTCAAAGGGTGACGGGGACTCCGGGGCAGCCCCGGAGTCCCGCAGCAAGCCACATCAGGGGCGCTTGGCGAAGAGTAGCGTCATGCGGTCGCTTTCGCCGATGGCCTCGTACTTGGCGCGATCCTTGTCCTTCAGCGCGAGGACCGGGGGCAAGGTCCACACGCCGCCGGGCCAATCGGCGCTGTCCTTGGGGTTGGCATTGATCTCGCTCTTGCCGACGAGGCGGAAGCCGTGGGATTCAATGAGGGCGATGGCATCAGCTTCGCGCATGTAGCCATTGGTGCCGAGGGTGTAGGTGGCGGGCGCATCGGCCTTGGCGCGGTGTTCCTCGATGCCGAGCAGGCCGTCGTCCTTGAGCAGTGCGCGGATCGCGGCGAGATCGTTGTAGAGATAGCCATCGGCCCACATGTTGTGCAGCTCGCGCATGATGATCACGCGGTCCACCGAGCCCTTGCGCTCGGCGGGGACGGCATCGAGCGTGTAGGCCGGGATGCGGCTTGCGGATACGCCAGTCCAGTCTGCTGCCTTGGCCGGGAAGGCGGCGGGGAACGCAGCCAGCCGCTCGCGCGTTTCGCCTGAAGCGGCGGCGAGACCAGCCGTGATGCCGATATACTGGCCCCGTTCACCGAGATAGGGGACCAGCACGCGGGTGTACCAGCCGGACGAGGGCATATAGTCTGCCACGGTCATGCCCGGCTGGATGCGAAAGAACGCCAGCGTTTCGGTGGGATGGCGGTGGGCATCGCGCGGCCGGTCCTTGTCGCGCCGGGGATCGGCGAGGACTTTGGCCATGGCGGGATCGGCGGCGCTGGCCGCTGGTGCGTCCGGTGCGGCCTGAAGCGCGGCGGGAATTGCGGCCGCAGCGGCCAGCAGGAGGGCGGAGAGGAAGGCGGCCTTGCGCATGATGTGAACTCCGGTGGCGACTCGGTTCGCCATGCCACCAGCCTAAGCGGGCAGGGGGCGATGACAACCGGGTCCTTCGTGCCTATTTGCAGGTAGCAGGCATAGGGGACTTGGGCCCCGGAAGACAAGGACCAGACGAATGGCGACAGGGCTAATGGGGACAGGGCTAATGGCGCAGGCAATCATGGCGGGCGGCTGCTTCTGGTGCACCGAGGCGGTGTTTCGCGATGTGGTGGGCGTGATCGATGTCGAGAGCGGCTATATTGGCGGGACAGTGCCCGACCCGACCTACAAGGCGGTGTGCAGCGGCACGACCGGGCACTCCGAAGCGATCCGCGTGACCTTTGATCCTGCGCTGCTTTCGCTCGATGATCTGCTCGATATCCACTTTGCGACGCACGATCCGACGACGCTGAACCGGCAGGGCAATGATGTGGGGACGCAATACCGGTCGGCGCTGTTCCCCACAGACGAGGAACAGCGCGCGGCCATGGAGGCGGCCATTGCCCGCGCGCAGGCGGCCAGCGCGAAGCCGGTTGTAACGACAATCGAGGGGCCTGCCGTCTGGTATCCGGCGGAGGACTATCATCAGGAGTATTGGCAGGGTGAAGGCCAGCGCAATCCCTATTGCCTCGCGGTGATCCCGCCCAAGCTGCAGAAGCTGCGCAAGAGCTTTGCGGCCAAGGTTAAGGCGTAAGGCCCTACTTTTCCCACATCGCGGCGAAGAAGCCGTCGATGCCGCCGTGTTCGGCCAGCATCCCGGGATCACTGCGCAGCCAGCCTTCGGGCGTGGGCGTCAGGCCTGCGGGAAGCTGGTCTGCGGTGATCGCGACGGGGCCAAGCGCCTTGACCCACGCGGCTTGCGCTTCGCCTTCGCCGGGCTCCATCGAGCAGACGGCATAGACGAGGCGGCCATCGGCGCGGATCGCGCCCGAGGCCCGTTCGAGGAGTCCGCGCTGGAGGTCTTCGAGGCCGGACTGATCGACCAGGCGGTGGAGCACATCCGGGTGGCGGCGGCAGGTGCCGGTGGCGCTGCACGGCGCGTCGATCAGCACCGCATCGTAGAGTTCGGCCGGGCGCCACTGCATGGCATCTGCCGTGACGACATCGACCGACAGGCCGACACGCGCGACGTTCTCACTCAGGCGTTCGAGGCGGCGGGCGGATTTGTCGAGCGCGGTGACCTGCCAGCCGGCAGCGGCCAGTTGCAGCGTCTTGCCGCCGGGCGCCGCGCACAGATCGAGGACGCGGCGGCCTCCGCCGGGACCAAGCAGCCGCGCGGGGATCGAGGCGGCCAGATCCTGCACCCACCAGGCGCCTTCGGCAAAGCCTTCGATGGCTTCGACCGGCCCGGAGCGGGCGAGGCGTACGTGGCCGGGGGCCAGCGACAGGCCGCCAAGGCGTTCGGCCCATTCGGCGGTGCGAGCCACATCGCGCAAGCTGAGATCAAGCGGCGGCGGGACCGCGAGCCCGGCGGCGATGGCTTCAACGCGGGTGGGCCAGGCGGCGCTCCAGCGATCCAGCGCGCTCGCGGGAAGGGTGGGCGCCTCAGGCAGGCCATCTGTGCGCAGCACCGCCGAGAACACCCCGTGCGCGAGGCGGCGCGGGCCGCCCGTGAGCAGCGGCAGGCCAGTGGCGATCACCGCATGGGGCGGCAGGCCAAGCCGCAGTGCCTGCGCGATCATGAGCCGCAGGACCGAACGCGCCTTGGCATCTTCCGGGAGGATCTGACGCGTGGCGCCATCGATCAGGCGATCAAGATCGGGCAGCCAGCGCAACGCTTCCTGCGCAATGGCGAGCGCAAGCGCGCGGTCATCGCCGCGCTCGATGGCGCGAAGCACAGGCGGGGCGGCCTGATCGAGCGGATCGCCCCGGCGGAGCACGGCATCGAGCAGGCGCAGCGCGGCGCGGCGGGCGGGGACGCCGGGAAGTTCGTCTGCGGCGGAGGTGGCGGGTGAGTTCATGGGGGGACGGGCCATCGGGCAGCCTATCGCGCGCGGTGCCCCCTTTGGCAATTGCGCATTGCGCGCCCGCACTGCAGGAAGCGCACATGGAAAAGGCATCTCCCCGCGCCACGAGGCGGCCCGCCCAGTTTGTCAGGCCCGAGCACTGGTCCACAGCGCCTGCGCCCGAGCCGCGCGCGGCGGAAAAGCGCGATGATCCTGATGGGCTCGATCCCACCCGCTTCGGCGACTGGGAGCGCAACGGGATCGCAATCGACTTCTGAACGGCGCGCCCTGCGGCAAACAGCCTGCTATTTGGGCAGCACGGCCAGCGGCGGCAGCGGGTGCCAACCCCATGGATTGGGGGCAAACCCGGTGACACCGGCGCGCACCAGTGACCAGCGTAGCGGCCGCGAAATCGGGATGAAGGCATTGGCGGCCGTGATTTCTGCCTCGGCCTCACCCAGCAGCCGCGCGCGTTCGCGCGGATCGGTGGTGCGCCGGGCCTCAGCCAGCAGGCTGTCAGCCGCCGGATTGCAGGCCGGCTTGTGCGCTGCGCAGGCCAACTGGTTGAGGAACCACGTGGCCCTGCCATAGCGCGCGGTGATGTCGACAAGGCGCAGTTCGGCCGGCTTGTCCTCTCCCACCTGCACGGCGACTATGCCGATGGCCTTGAAATCGCTGGCAATCCTGTCGATCACGCGGCGTGTACCGGGGCCGGCGGTGGCGGCAATGCGCAGCAGGGGTGCGGGGCGGCCGCTGGCGACGTATCGGGCGACTCGCTCTGCGGCGAGGGCGCGGCGCGCGTCGTGCGCAACGCCGACCCAGCGTTCGCCCACCGTGGCAGCATCGCCTGCGATCCCGGCAGCGACGATCCGCGTCGTGGCCTGCCAGCCGCCGATGTTGAATGCCGCGAGAATGGCATCGCGGTCGATCGCGAGGGCCAGCGCTTCACGGTTTGGCGCATCGGCGAGGAAACCGGCCTCGCTTTCGACCATCAGGCCGAACAGGCCGACCACCGGATCGAGCTGGACATTGCCGCGGGCAAGGCCGGTTTGTTCGGTGAGCGGGAGCGAATCGATCCGGCCGCCCAGCACGAGATCGGCATTGCCGTCGTTGAAAAGCCTGACCGCAGCGGCGGCGGGCAGCAGTTCCACCATCAGATTGCGGGCGTGGCTGGCAAAGTCCTCTGCCGGTGCGAGGCCGCGCTTTTCGGGGGGGATCAGCGAGAGTTCGACCGTGCTGCCCCGCCGGGATATCGCCATCGGGCCTGCACCCCGGCGGCTGAAGGGCAGGCCCAACTCAGGCTGGGCCAGCAGCGTGAGCATATCGGGCACCGGCCCCGCAAGATCGATCTCGATCACGCGGTTTGCCATGACGCGCACCTGCTGGATGGCGGCAAGATCGAGGCCGAGCGCCGTGCCCTTGAGCCGGGCCAGCGCACCGCGCAGCGCGGCGGCGGCGGTTTCGGCGGTGATCCGCGCGCCGCCGGGCCATGTGCCATCGCGCAGGCGGAAGATGTAGCTCTGGCCATCGTCGGTGATGATCCAGCGATCGGCCAGCGCCGGGACGATGTGGCCTTCCGCATCGAAGGCCACGAGCCCTTCGACCGTGGCGCCGCGCAAGGTGCGCCCGGCGGGCGAAAGGCGCAGACTGCCCGAATCAAGCGCGCTGGCATCGCCGATGAGCGCGACCGGCAGCGGGCCGCCGCTGCGCCTGCCGCAGCCCGAGGTGCCGAGGATCAGCGCGCCGAGCGCGGCAAGAGCCAGAGCAGCGGCCACGGAAAGGCGGGATGGGCGCACCATTGCCATCGGGTGCTAGCACGCAGCGGCGCGCCGGTCAGCGCTGCATGACGTGCGGCGCGGCGGAATCGTCAGATTTTTTGTGCGAGCGGGCGGTTCAGATCTTGCGCAGGCGTGTCGGATCGACTGCGGAGATGACTGGCTTGACGAAGCGCGGCGTGCTGCTGTCGCCCTTCGCGGCAATCGGTTCGCGCGCGACCTTGGGGTCGATCTCTTCCAGGAATGCGATGCCGAACCGGTTTTCCTGAATCCAGGCGACCACGCCTTCGATCCAGCCGATGTTGCGCAGATTGATCTCCAGCCGGGCGCCGCGGGTAACCTTGACGTGGCCTTCGGCCATCATGCCGCCACCCGAAAGGTTGCGCACCTTGACGCGGTGTTCATCCCCCGCTCCGATCAGACGTACGTCCGCCATGAGGAACAGGCTGTCACGCCCTACTTGCCGATGATCGAGTTCAGTCACGCCCGGGTTCCGTCTCATCTGCCAAAAAATAGCCTTTGCGAACCGAACGGATCAGCCGTCCGGGACACCATCAGGAAAGCCAGCAAGCTTCCTGTGGGTTTTGCTAAGCGAGGCTGGCTAACGAAATCCTAATTTGCGGAGGGGACTAGAGGCTTTTGCCTATGCTGTACCGGAGCGGGACAACCCCGGCGGCAATGCTTGCGCTGCGCCAAGTGCCTTTGGCGCGCCCAACGACACGCGCCCTCGGGCCCATTACATGTCGCGCGAGATCTTCTCGCGGCGTTCGTGGGCTTCCTGAGCCTCCACGGTCATCGTGGCGATGGGCCGCGCGATCAGGCGGCCAAGACCAATGGGCTCGCCCGTCACTTCGCAGAACCCATACTCGCCTTCATCGATCCGGCGCATCGCGGCATCGATCTTGGCGATCAGCTTGCGCTGCCGGTCGCGCGTGCGCAGTTCGATGCCCCATTCGGTTTCGCTTGAGGCGCGATCGTTAAGATCGGGTTCGCGGATCGGACCATCCTGCAGCGCGGACAGCGTGCCGGCCGAGGCGGAAAGGATCGATCTTTTCCATTCGAGCAGGAGTCGGCGGAAATAGTCCTGCTGCGCCTCATTCATGTAAGGCTCTGCATCGGACGGGAGGTAATCGCTTGGCATCGCCCGGCGGGCTTTGGCCAGCACATCGATATCGTCACCCAAGACCCCGGCCATCCGGCCCTCCAAGCAGCTGCTTTTGTATTCCGGGGTGGGGCGCAGCGAGCCTACCCGCAGCCGCGCCTCCCGGATTGGCGGGCCTATAGGCAAGTGCCGGAATCCGCACAAGGTTTTCCTAGAGGCATGCCGCAAAGTTGTGTCCGGTCCGGATCTCACCGCCTTTTTTTGCGCGTTAACCAGTTGTTGACCAAGTTTGGTGACTTTGTCGGTGTGCGGGCGACCTGATCGAGGCCCGGGAAGTGACAGGGGGAAAGTGATGACGCAGACTTGGATCAAGCTGGTTTCTGACGGTGAAGCTCTTGCAAATGGCGCAGACAGCACCGCGACCGATACGCTGGTGGCGACCTGCCTTGCGGCAGCCGCGACAGGTGACATGGATGCGCTGTTCGATCTGGGCGTGGCGTTCTCCACCGGCAGCCATGGTGCGCCGTGCGATCTGATCGAGGCGCACAAGTGGTTCAACCTTGCCGCTGTGGGCGGGCATGAGGAAGCCGCCATGTGCCGCGCCGAAGTTTCGGACGACATGACCGCGCGCGAAATCGCCGAAGCCCAGCGCCGCGCCCGCGAATGGCTGCGCATGACGCGCACGGACAGCCGCGCCGCCTGATTCGGTAATAGCTCCTGATTCGCTAAGAATTCAGGCGTTGACGTCGGCGTAGTGGGCTGGGGGCTGGATCACGTCCATGCGCTCTGTGAGCAGCGGACGGAAACTGGGCCGGCTCTTGAACACGGAATACCAACTGCTCGCCTGCTCGTGCAGCGACCAGTCGATCCCGCCGAGATAGTCGGCGACCGAAATCTGCGCGGCCGCCGCCAGATCGGCGAGGCTCATCGTCGAGCCCGCCAGCCAGGGGCGATTGTCGATCAGGTAATCGATGTAATACAAGTGATCGTTCGCAAGCCGCATGGCCTCGCGCAGAACCCGCGAATCGGGTGACTGGCGATAGACGAGGCGCTTCATCATTCGCTCTTCCAGCAGGGGCTGGGTCACCGCGGCGAAGAAGTTTTCATCGAACATGGCAACGAGGCGGCGGATTTCAGCGCGGCCCACCGC
The DNA here is from genome assembly GCA_044379435.1 of Novosphingobium sp. Lineage (GTDB taxonomy): Bacteria > Pseudomonadota > Alphaproteobacteria > Sphingomonadales > Sphingomonadaceae > Novosphingobium. The sequence goes on along the minus strand of JBIPOH010000004.1, from coordinate 12,992 downwards.
CGTGCCATTGATCATCGGTGCCCGGTCCACCGTCTCCTCGAAGTATTCGCAGATGGCGCGGCTGTCTGCCAGCGTGATCTGCCGTTCGGGATTGTGCAGCACCGGCGTGCGTCCGGCGTGGTTGAGGTTCTGGAACTCTTCCCGGTGCTGCCACGGATTTTCGCGGATCAGTTCATATGCCACGCCCTTTTCGGCGAGAAGCAGGCGCACCTTGCGGCTGAACGGGCACAGCGGGAATTGATAAATTTGCCACATAACATCGGCTCATGGACGATGGCGCGCTGCGAAGTCCAGTGCGGGCAGGCGCGTGGGGGCGGATTTTTCGGAGGATTGTTGGCGTGGTTCGCGCCGGGTTTCGCAATTGGGCCGCGCCTGCTAGGGGCGCGCCATGCTGACAATTTCGGGCCTTACCGTGCGACTGGGCGGGCGCACCATTCTCGACCGCGCGACTGCGACGATCCAGCCGGGCTCCAAGGTGGGGCTGATCGGCCGCAATGGCGCGGGCAAGTCCACGCTGATGAAGGCGATCATCGGCGAGCTCGAACCGGATGACGGTGCCGTGGAAATGCCCAAGCGCACCAAGCTGGGCTATATCGCGCAGACCGCGCCCGCCGGGACGGCGACCCCGTTCGAGACGGTGCTCGCCGCCGATACCGAACGCGCCGCGCTGATGGCCGAGGCGGAAACCTGCGAAGATCCCGACCGGCTGGCTGCCGTTTACGACCGCCTGATCGCCATCGATGCCTACACGGCCGACGCGCGGGCCGCGCGCATCCTCATCGGGCTGGGCTTTGACGAGGCGATGCAGGCGATGCCGCTCGACAGCTTCTCGGGCGGCTGGAAGATGCGCGTGGCGCTGGCGGCGCTGCTGTTTTCCGCGCCCGATCTGCTGCTGCTGGACGAGCCTTCGAACCACCTCGATCTGGAAGCAACGCTGTGGCTGGAAAGCTTCCTGCAAAGCTATCCGGGCACGATCATGGTGATCAGCCACGAGCGTGATCTGCTCAACAACGTGGTCGACACGATCCTGCACCTGCAGGGCGGCAAGATCGCGCTCTATGCCGGCGGCTATGATGCGTTCGAGCGGCAGCGGGCGGAGCGCGCGGCGCAGATCGCCGCCGCGAGGGCCGCGCAGGATGCGCAGCGCAAGAAGCTGGCGGATTATGTCGCGCGCAATTCGGCTCGCGCCTCCACCGCCAAGCAGGCGCAATCGCGCGCCAAGATGCTGGCGAAGATGCAGCCCGTTACTGCGATGCTGGAAGACCCGACGCTGAGCTTCGGTTTTCCCGATCCGGACGAACTGCGCCCGCCGCTCATCACGCTCGATCTGGCGGCGACGGGCTATAGCGCGGACAAGCCGATCCTGCGGCGACTGAACCTGCGGATCGATCCCGAAGACCGGATTGCGATGCTGGGCCGCAATGGCAACGGCAAGACCACGCTGGCGCGGCTGCTCGCCGGGCAGCTGGCGACGAGCGAAGGCGGCATGACCGCCTCGGGCAAGCTCAAGATCGGCTATTTCACCCAGTATCAGGTTGAAGAACTGCCGTCGGATTCGACTCCGCTGGAGCTGATGACACGGGCCATGCCGGGCAAGGCTCCGGCAGCGGTGCGCGCGCAGCTGGGGCGTTTCGGCTTTTCCGGGCCGCGCGCCGAAGCACGGACCGCCACGCTCTCGGGCGGCGAGCGGGCGCGGCTGGCGCTGGCGCTCGTCACCCGCGATGCGCCGCATCTCCTGATCCTCGACGAGCCGACCAACCACCTTGATGTCGACGCGCGCGAGGCGCTGGTGCAGGCGCTGAATGACTATGCGGGCGCGGTGATCCTGATCAGCCACGACCGGCACATGGTGGAGCTGACCGCGGACCGGCTAGTGCTGGTCGATGGCGGCACGGCGCAGGATTATGCCGGGAGCATGGAGGATTACATCGATTTCGTGCTGGGGCGGAACCAGCCGAAGGCGGACAATGCAAAGGGCGGGGCGGGCACAAAGCCGAAAGGCAACGCCAAAAGCCGCGAGGACATGAAGGCGCTGCAGAAGGCCGTGAGCGAGGCCGAAAGCGTGGTGGGCAAGACCGAGGCGCGGCTGGCGGCCATCGATGCTGCGCTTGCCGGAAGCGCCAAGCCTGCGGCCGATCTGGCCGGATTGACGATGGCCGAACTGGGCCGCAAGCGGCGCGAGGTGGCCGATCAGCTCGAAGCAGCGGAAGCGGCGTGGATCGCGGCGGGCGAGGCGCTGGAGAGGTTCATGAACTGAGCCTCGTCAGCTTGCCGCTGCGGCCTGCATGGCAAGCTTGGCCTCAATGCCGTCCCACAAACGCTGCAGCCGGGCATTGGCATCGCTGGCAGCGGCAAAGGTGCCCAGCGGCGCGCGGCGGGCGGCGGTCTGTTCGATCGCGCTGCTCATGGGAATGACCGGCCAACCGGCGGCAAATCCGGCGTGCACTTCGCGGTGGAGCCTGCGGCGCACATCATACATCGAGAGCACCGGCAGGATCGGCGGGTGGCGCGGATGGTTCGCCAGAATCTCCTCGCGGATCATCGGCAGGGCGCGGGCTGCAAGCGGCGAGGCCGGCAGCGGCACGATCAGCACATCGGCAGCCGCAAACACCTGATCGCTGATTTCGTTCATCACGGGCGGACAATCGATGATGATGCGCGGATAGTCTGCGGCCAGGAACGCCGCGGTCCGCGCGAGGCGCTTGCGCTTGCCGATGCGGGCGAGGGTCATGGCAAGACCGCGCATACTTTCATCGGCCTGCAGCACGCCAAGGCCTGGATAGCGGCTGGGGGTGATCTGTTCGCTGGGGCGGCCTTCCTTGTGGAACACTGCAGCAGCGCGGCCAGCGGGGCGGTGTTCCAGCCCGACCAACCAGCCCGCACCGCCTTGCGGATCAAGGTCCCATAACAGCGTGGAATGGCGCGACAGCACGGCCGAACGCCAGGCCATGTCGACCGCCAGCGTGGTTTTTCCCACCCCGCCTTTCACACTGTAAACCGCGATGACCGCCATGATGCCCGTCGTTTCCGAGAAAGGCGGGTATTGTGATCTTCCGCGGCGGCATGCGCAATCCGTGCCGTGTGAGTTGCAACCTCTGCAAGCGTCCCGATGCGGGACAGCCCCTTGAACAGTTACTGTCCCGATCTGTTCAGCGCAACAGGCGCATCCTTTCACGCAGGATATCAAGGCCGATGCGTTCGACTTCGGTTTCGAGGCAATCGGCATGGAGCAGCTTGGCAAGGCTGCGCTGCTTCTGGGCGATCAGGTCGATCGCCTGCAGGCTGTCCATGTGCCGCATGGCCACGTCCATATCGCCGCAGAGCGACGCGCCGAGTGCCTCGACGTCCTGCGCCAGTTCCTCCAGCACCATCGCGATCTGGCGGTGCGAGGCCGTGTTGGCAGGGGCTGTCGAAGCCATGGGGGGGGGCATTGCAGCGTTTCCCTTGATGACGGAGCGGTGTGAGATCAGGCAGCGGCAGCGAGGTGGGCCCCTTCGCTCAGCGCGAAGAGATTGAGCACCATCACCATCTTGTCCTCGATCGCGGCAAGCCCTTCGAGGAAGGGGACCACGCTGTCGTTGCCCACGCCCGGTGGCGGGGCCTGCAGCGTCTGATCGGGCACAGTCACGATATCGCTGACGGAATCGACGATCCAGCCACCGACCTGCGTGCCCGGTTGCGTCACGATGATCGCATGGCGCGGCGTCGGCTCGGTCGCGCGCCAGCCGAGGCGGGCGGCCAGATCGACGACGGGCAGTACGGTGCCGCGCAGGTTCACCACGCCCGCCACATAGTGCGGCACGCGCGGGAGGCGAGTCGTGGGCGTCCACGCGCGGATTTCGCGGATCGACATGATGTCGAGCCCGAAGACCTGGCCTTCGACCTCGAAGGTGATGAGTTCGCGGATCATCGTGAGGGTTCCTTGGACAAGCGGATCAGTGGGCAACGCGGCGCACGGCGGCGACGAGCTTGGCGGCATCGAAGGGCTTGACGATCCAGCCGGTCGCCCCGGCCTCGCGGGCGCGGGCCTTTTTCTCGTCCGAGCTTTCGGTGGTGAGCACGAGGATCGGCCGGTCACGGTGGCGGGTGCCTTCGCGCAGGCGCTCGATCAGGCCGAAGCCATCGAGGCGCGGCATGTTGATATCGGTGATGACGACATCGACTTCGTTGAGCGCGAGCCAATCGAGCGCGGCGAGGCCGTCCTCGGCCTGGGCCACTTCGAAGCCTTGCGTCGAGAGCGCGTGGTTCAGAAGCGCCCGCATGCTCGGGCTGTCGTCTACAGTCAGGATTCGGGTGGTCTGGGTCATCGTGGAGCTCACTTCTTCAGGATCAGAACAGTTCGACATCGCCGGACGCACGGTCCGGGCGGGCGGTGGGGGTGACTGGTGGGGCGAGGCGATCCTCGACCGTGCGGCAGCGGATCTGGCCGGAGGCCGGGCGGAAATCGACGCGGCGTGCATTGGTGCCGCCCATATCCTCGCGCATCACGATGATACCTTCGCGGCGCAGGAAGGCTTGCGCGAACTCCGCGTTGGCGGTGCCGATGCGCATCATGTTGCGATTGACGTTGGCCCCGCCATAGAGATGCGCCTTGAGCCGCGATTTGCGTGCGCCCATGCTCAGCATCTGGTTGACCAGCAGCTCCATCAGATAGACGCCGTAATGCTCGTCCACCGCCGTGGTAGCGGCGAGCGCGGCGGGCGGTTCAGAGAGCAGGAAATGGTTCATCCCGCCCACCCGCGCTTCAGGATCATAGAGGCACGAGGCGACGCAGCTGCCCAGCACAGTCGAGAATTCGATGTGCGCCTCGCTGCTGACCAGCGCTTGCCCCTGCATCACAGTGACGCGCTCGATCGGGCGTTCGAGAGATCCAAGAATGCGGCGTTCGAACATCGGATCAGGCAGCCTTGCTGAAAGCGTGACGGGCAATCGTGCCGATGGGCGCGACAACCCCGGCCGCGCCGAGCGCGATGGCCGCGCGCGGCATGCCGAACACGGTGCAGGTGGCTTCATCCTGCGCGATGGTGCGCGCGCCGGCGCGGGCAAGCGCGAGCAGCCCTTCCGCGCCGTCAGTGCCCATGCCGGTGAGGAGAATGCCGACCGCGCCGCCGCCGACGATCTCAGCTGCCGAATGGAACAGCACATCGACGCTGGGCAAATGGCCCGAAACCGGCTCGCCATGGCGCAGGCGCTGGTGGAGAACGCCGCTGCGGCCGCCGACGGTGAGGTGGCGCTCATCGCCGGGCGCAAGGTAGACGTGCCCATCGCGCAGCGGCAGATCGGGCTCTGCAATGACGATCTTCGGCGGGCACGACTGATCGAGGGTACGCGCAACGGCGGGCGCAAACCGCGCCGAGATATGCTGCACGACCAGCGTGGGCGGACAATCGGCGGGAAAGCCGCCGAGCAGCACTTGCAGCGCTTCCACGCCGCCAGTGGAGGAACCGATGGCGATGAGGCGGGGGCGCTCGATCAGCGTGGGGCTGCGCGGCGCCAGCGAGGTGCGCGGCGGCGTGGGTGGGGGCGGTGCGGGGCGGGTGACGAAGCGGACCTTGGCCGCATCGCGAATGAGATCGGCAAGCTTACCCTGATCATCGAACGCATAGCCGCCGCCGCCTTCGCCCTTGGCATAGCAGCCGACGGCGCCGATCGCGAGCGCGCGCGCGGTGGTCTCCGCGCCCTCGTGCGTGGAGCCGGAGACGACGATGACGGGCGTGGGCCGCAGTGCCATGATCTTTTCGAGGAAATCGAGCCCGTTCATTCCCGGCATCTCGACATCGAGCGTGACCACATCGGGATCAAGCTCGCGGATCATCTGGCGGCCTTCCTGCGCATTGGCGGCGGCGCCGACGACGACGATATCGTCCTCGCGCTCGAAGCGGGCCTGGAGGATCGCGCGCATCGTCGGCGAATCCTCGACAATCACGACGCGGATCGGCTTGCTCACTCGGGTCATGCCTCACTCCGGCGATAGATGGTGGGGCCCGCAGTGGCGAGCATCTGGAGCGCCGGGCCGGTCACGCGTTCGCTGTGGCCGACATAGAGCCAACCGCCGGGCGCAAGCGCCTCGGCAAAGCGGGCGACGAGACGCTCCTTTGTGGGATTATCGAAATAGATCATTACGTTGCGGCAGAAGATCACATCGAACTTGCCTTGCATCGGCCAGGGCCCATGCAAGTTGAGCGTGCGGAACCGCGCGAGCGAGCGCACGGTGGGAGAGATTTCCACGTCATCCCCGGCGGGCACGGTCCAGAGGCGGGTGAGCGCATCGGGCACGGCCTTGATGTCCTCGGCGCGGTAGCGCGCGGCCTCCGCCTTGCGCAGCGCGTGGGCGGCAATGTCGCTGGCGAGCAGGCGCACATCGCCGCGCGCGATGCGTTCCCCGGCAGCGCGGTCTGATCCGAGCAGAGTCATCAGCAGCGACCAGGTTTCCTCGCCGCTGGAGCTGCCCGCCGACCATAGCCGGGCCTTGCCGCCGCGCGCTAGGCTGTCGACGAGGCCGGGGCGAACATGGCTGTCGAAGTGCTCGAAGTGATGCGCCTCGCGGTAGAAAAAGGTGTGGTTCGTGGTCAGCGCCATGATTGCGCGGTTGCGCTCGGCCGCGTCCTCGCGGATGCGCATTATATACGCGCCGAACGTGGCGCAGCCGGAATCGCGCACCAGCGGGGCGAGGCGCGAATAGACCAGCATGGCCTTGCCTTCGGCCAGCACGATCCCCGCCTCGCGGTGGGCGATTTCGCTCACCGCGGCGAAATCCTCCGCGCTGTAGACACCGGGGCTTATGCCGGGGAGCGTTTCCGGGGCGGCGAGCATGGCGATCAGGCCGCCTCTGCCAGCAGCGCACCAGTGGTCTGGCCGGAAAGGCTGCGCGCGACGAGGCTGTCCACATCGACGATCAGCGCGACCATGCCATCGCCCAGGATCGTGGCGCCCGAAACGCCTTCGACCGAGCGGTAGTGGGTATCGAGGCTCTTGATCACGACCTGACGCTGATCGCAGATCGCATCGACGAGCAGCGCCGCGCGGCCCGCGCCTTCGGTTTCAACGACGATCAGCACGCCTTCATGCGCCTGCTCGATCGCGCCTTGCGCACCGACTGCCGCATGCAGCGGCAGGACCGGGATGAACTTGCCGCGGACGTTGATCATGGCGCGGTGCGCGCCGAGCCCCTGCACTTCGGCCTGGGTGGGGCGCAGGCTTTCGACGACATTGGCCAGCGGCACGACCAGCGTCTGATCGCCGACATTGACGACCATACCATCGGAAATCGCAAGAGTGAGCGGCAGGGTGAGCGTGAACGTGGTGCCCGCGCCCGGCTCGCTGTCGATGGTGATGCGCCCGCCCAGTTCCTTCACGTTCTGGCGCACCACGTCCATGCCGACACCGCGGCCTGAGACATTGGTGACTTGCGCGGCGGTGGAGAAGCCGGGGGCGAAGATCAAGTGATCGATCTCTTCCTTCGAAAGCTGGGCATCGGGCGCGATCAGGCCCTTTTCGACCGCCTTTGCAAACACCCGCTCGCGATTGATGCCCGCGCCATCATCGGCAATGCGGATCAGGATGCGGCCCGAGCGATGCTCTGCTGAAAGGGTGAGGGTGCCCTCGGCGGGTTTGCCCGCGGCGATGCGCGCCTCGGCGCTTTCGATGCCGTGGTCCACCGCATTGCGGATGAGGTGCGTGAGCGGCTCACCAAGGCGCTCGATTACGGTCTTGTCGAGCTCGGTGCTTTCGCCCGAAACTTCGAGGCGGACGTGCTTGCCGGTGGAGGTGGTCAGCTCGCGCAGGATGCGGGGCACGCGGCTGAACACCGAGCCAATCGGCTGGGCGCGAATCGACATCGCCGATTCCTGAATGTCGCGCGTGAGCCCTTCGAGAACGGTGAGCTCTTCTTTCACCGCAAGGCCATCGCCCGCGAGGCGCTGCGCCATCATGGCCTGCGCGATGACGAGTTCGCCGACCGCGTCGATCAGCTTGTCGAGCTTGCCCAGTTCGATGCGGATCGACTGGCCGAGCGCAGGCGGGGCAGGGGGCGCAGCCGCCGGTACGGGCGCAGCGCCGGGCTGCGCGGCACTGGCAGCAGCATTTGTCGCAGCAGGCGCAGACGCGGCGGGAGCGGCGCAGGCAGCGGCGAGTGCGGGCGGCGGGGCATGGCGCACGGCGGGCATGGCGGCATCGCTGCCGACCGCCAGACCGCAATCATCGCCAACGAATTCGAAGATATCGCGCGCGGCGCCTTCGCTGACATCGGCATCGAGCGCGAAGGTCCAGCCGAGGTAGCCAGTGCCGGTATCGAGCGCATCGAGCGGGGGCACGTTGCCGCAATCGCATTCAATGCAGCGCGCGCCCAGTGCGGCGAGTTCGCGCAGCAGCAGCAGCGGCTCGCCGCCATTGCGCATGGCCCCGGCGTGGGGCCGCACCTTGAGCAGCCAGGCCGGAGCGGGCGTGGGAACCGGAGCGCTTGGCTCCATCGCGCCGGTGATGTCGTCGAGCATGGCATCGAGATCGAAGGGATCGCCGTCATCCTCGTCATCGGCAGCCACTGGGGCGGCGGCGACCGGTGCAGGTGCAGGTTCCGGAGCTGGAGCTGGAGCGGCACCGGCATTGGCGGCCTGCGCGGCGGTCAATTCGGCCAGCAGGCCCACATCATCGGGCACTTCGCCAAGGCCGCGTGCCGCGCTGACGTGATCGCTCAGGGTATCCAGCGCGCGCAGCAGGAGATCGTTGAGAGTATCGCTCAGCGGCACCGTGCCTTCGCGCACGTCGGACAGCAGCGTTTCGAAGATGTGGGTGAAGGCCTGTAGCGCGACATAGCCGAATGCGCCCGCGCCGCCCTTGATCGAATGGACCGCGCGGAACACCGCATTGACGGTATCGTCATCCTGCGTGCCGGCCTTGCAGGCGGCGAGGCCTGCTTCGGCAGCGGCGAGCGATTCCTCGCACTCGGCGAAGAAGATGGCCTGGATTTCCTCGGCGTTCATGCGCCCACTCCATCAAAGAGTTCGGCTTCGAGGCCGAGCTGGCGGGCGGTTTCGCGCAAGGCGTCCGAGGGCTCGATCACCGCGCCATCGCCGGTGCGGCGCGCGCTGACGAGAAGCTGGAGCATGGCCTGCCCGATCTGGGTGCAATCACGCGCATTGATGTGGAGCGCGCCCGAACCCAGGCCCGCGACCATTTCAGGCAGCAGCGCTTCGGCTGCGGCGCGGTCGCACCGGGGGGGCAGGGTGATCGTCGGCATAGAGGCGGGTTCCCTCGCTGGCCCCGCTGCAGGGGCACGCTGTCCAACCCGGCTTAGGCGCGAAGCGGCAAAGGTCGCCTTGCCCGGACCTTACGGTGAGATACGTAACAGTGGGAGGACAATTTGCAGGGAGGGGCGCGCTTATCACCCGCCCATGCAGCGCCCGAAAGGCGGCGCGCCAACAGGAAGGTCATCCTCCCCATGCATGAAGCCCGGGTCCTCGTGGTCGATGATTCCGCCGCGATGCGCGCGCTCTTTTCCGATATTCTCGACGAGGCGAAGAACGTCCGCGTGGTCGGCGTTGCCGCCAATGCGGGCGCCGCGCGCGAACAGATCGCCGAACTGAAGCCCAACGTCATCACGCTCGACGTGGAAATGCCGGGGATGAGCGGGATCGAGTTCCTTGCCGAGATCATGGAAACCAATCCGCTGCCGGTGGTGATGCTGTCCAGCCTGACCCAGGCGGGCACCGAAACCTCGCTCAAGGCCTATGAGCTGGGGGCGGTGGAGTGCTTTCCCAAGCCGCTGAAGGCGACGCCTGAACAGTTCAGCAAGACCGTGGGGAAGCTCGGCAAGATCGTGCTGGCCGCTGCCAACAGCAATGTTCACGACCGCAAGGCGCGCACCGAACACAAGAGCGCGGCCGATGTGCCGTTCGAATGGAACGGCCATATCGCGGCGTTCAGCGCATCGATGGGCGGGATCGACGCCCTGACGACGATCCTGGGCCAGTTCCCCTCCCATTGTCCGCCGACGGTGGTGTGCCTGCAGGCCGAGCCCATGGTGGTGGAGACCTTCATCAAGCGGCTCGATACCGACATCAAGTGCAGCGTGCGCGCGGCCAAGGATGGCGCGAGCCTGACCCCGGGCACGATCCACATCGCCGCCGACCCTGAGCAGCACGTGGTGGTCGAACCCGGCCAGCCCGCGAAGATCCGCCTGATGCAGCGCGATCCGGTGGACGGATCGCGACCTTCGGCCAACCTGCTGTTCGGCTCGATCGCACGCGGTGCGGTGCCAGCCGTGGGCGCAGTGCTGACCGGCATGGGCAGCGACGGCGCACGCGGCCTGAAGCTGATGCGCGATGCCGGGCAGCATACGCTGGTGCAGGACCGCGCCACCGCGATGGTGGCCGAAGCCCCGAGCGCTGCGATCGAACTCGATGCAGCCGCGCGCGAAGTGGGTCTCGGCGATCTTGGCACTGCTGTGCTGAAAGCCTGCGCGATCGGCTGAACCGCCCTCCCTAACCCCGAGGCGTTCATCCCATCTCCCCCCCCGGAACGGACGCCTACCTCGGCCCGCCCCTGCATTTTGCGGGGGCGGGCTGATTTTTGCGGCCCTATTCCCGCTGGCGCAATTTCTCCTGCCGCGCGGGATTAACCAACGACAGGAGCGCGGGCTGCTGCGTTTTTTTGTTTGCCGCGATTTTCTTCGATCCACTGTGAACCGCAGAATCGCGTGGCCCTGCGCCGCGGCGGCAATAAGGGCAACAGATGATCGGGGAAACGTTACTCGACAGGGTTGGTCGGTTGTGGTGTTGTACCGGTTATCGACTCGTAAGCGGTTGAGACGGTTGGGGCATTTATCGGTATGGGACGGACTGGCAGAGCAACCATTCCCGCGTTTGACCGCCGAGGGCTTCATACGCTTGAGGCGCATTTCGTCTCAGCCGAGGTCTATCAGCGCGAGGATGTGGCGCAGCGGCAGGTCCGGCTGGCGCAAGTCGTGGCGGAGCGGATCATTCCGCAGCTGGTGCGCCTCCACACCGAAGTCCTGCCCGAGGGGCTGCCGATCGATGAGGTGATGAAGGCACTGGCGCCGAGCAGTTCCGACATTTCTGGCCTCGCGCATATCGTGCTGGGCGACGATCTGGAGGCGGCGGTGCGCTATGTGCTGACGCTGCGCGATCAGGGGCTGGCGATGGACACGCTGTTCGTCGAGCTGCTGGAGCCGGCGGCGCGGCACCTAGGCCAGCTGTGGGACAACGACGAGTGCGATTTCATCGACGTGACGCTGGGCGTGGCGCGGCTGCAGAAGCTGCTCGCCACGTTTAACGGATCGCACTTGCTGCCTGAACTGGACAGCCGCCGCGTGGTGCTGATGGCGATGACGCCGGGCGACCAGCACTATTTCGGCGCGACCATGGTGCAGCGATTTCTGGAAGGCGCCGGGTGGAGCGTGGAGACGGCATTTGACCGGTCTGCCGCGGAAATCGCGCGCGTGGCCAGCACGCAATGGTTTGCGGTGGCAGGGCTGACGGTGGGTTCGGAGCGATCGCTGCCGAAGCTGGAAGAGACCATCCGCATGATCCGCCGCGAATCGCGCAACCAGATGATCAGCGTGATGGTGGGCGGGCCGCTGTTCACTGCCAATCCCGGCCTCGCGCAGGAAGTGGGTGCTGATGGCACGGCGATCAATGCGCCGGGCGCGGTGCTGATGGCGCAGAAGCTGTTTGACGAAATGGTGCTGAAGACGGCGAACTGACCTGCCGGGGTTTCAGTTTCTGGCCCGGAATTTCAGTTCTTGGCCGTGCCGAGCATGGCTTCGCGGATATCCAGCAGATCGGTGCGGATCGTATCGAGCTGGGGGGCATCAAAGCGCAGGGCGCTATCGAGGATCGTGCGCCGCGCCGCCTGATAAAGCTGCATCAACGGCGCGCTGACGGGGTTCGTCGTATCCACGCCGAGTTCGAGCGCAGTGATCGCTGCCACCGCGCGCGTTAGGGCCGCGCTCTTGGCGGCATTGTCGCCATGATCGGCAGCGTAGATCGCGCGGCCGAGCGAGCCCGCAGCCTGTTCGAGGCAGAGCGCGACGAGCTGGAGCGAACTGGCGCCCTTGACCCGCGCATCGAAATCGACGCGGCGGTAGGTTTCGCCCGGGTCTCTGCGCAGCAGCATCAGTTGTTTTTCCCGTTCCATGCGTCGATCTGCGCCTGCAGGAACGACAGGGTCGATTTCGAGCCGGTGATGTTCGTATCCAGCTTGGCAAAGCGGGAGACGAGGCGCTGGCGCAGATCTTCCTGCTTGGTTTCCATCGTGCTGCGCTGCGTGCCGAGCGTGGTCTGCAGCTTGGTCAGCCGCGCGATCGTGCCGCCCAGCGAAGACGGATCGCTGCTGGAGGATACGCTGCGGGCCAGCTTGTCGAACGTGGAAAACACCCCGAACAGCCCGGTGGTGAACATCGCACCCGTGCCGATGGGATCGCGCTTCAGCGTGGCGGCGAGGCGTTCGCTGTCGAGGCTGAAGGAGCCGTCACGGTTGGTCTTGAGGCCGAGGTCTGCCAGCGTGGTGGGGGCGCCGGTGGCATTGGCGGGCATGACCTGCGCGCTGGCGAGCGTGGTCAACTGGCGGCGCAGCGCGCGCGCCCCGGGATCGTTGCTCAGCGCGCCGGTGGTGGGGTTGGTCTCGGAATTGAGCTCGCCCACCATTTCATTGAGCGCGGCGGTCAGATCCTGCATCGCGCTGGTGATGGCCGTGCCCGGATCGCTGTAGCTGATCGTAGTGGGGTTGCCGGTGTTGGTGCCCGTCAGTTTGAGCGAAAGGCCGGGGGCGGCGTCGGTGATCGTGTTGGTGGTGGCCGTGCGCGCCACCCCATCAAGCAGATAGGCCGCATCGGTTGCCGGGGTCGTCAGGCGCGAGAGATTCGCGGCTGGATTCCAGGCGAGCGCGGCAAGGCCGGGTTCGGTGGGGCTTTCGGTGGCTTCGAGGACAAACCCGTTCGCCGCGCCGTCCTGCCCCTTGAGCACGAGCTGCGGCCC
>JBIPOH010000207.1:0-5885 GCA_044379435.1 Novosphingobium sp. | reverse complement strand
CAAACTGACAGAATCACACTTATCCGGCCGATTCAACCGCAAAAGCATAAACGTGCACCGCTTTAGCCAGGAAATGCCGCAATCGGTCTGGATCAGGCGCTGCTCTGCCCGCGCCGACGTTCCAGCCGGTAGATACGCTCGACTCCGAAATCCTTGGCCAATGCAAGCCGCCCGACATAGCGGCAGGCAAAGCTATCGCCGCCCGTCCCGTCGCTGCCCGTCATCTCAATCGCAGCGGCCATGGGTTCGGTGACATAGACCTGCCCCGGCGGCGTGATCGGCTCGACCCGCGCCGCGCGCGAGACCTCGGTGCCATAGTAGTTGGGAAGGCCTGTCACCGGATCATCCACCGCATAGACCGAGCCATAATGCGCCGCGATACGCATCCCGCTAGCGGGCGGCAGGCCCAGCGCGGCCGCATCGATCCCGGCCAGCGCCTCTTGCAGCGCACACAGCACCACCGCGGCGGCGCGCACATCTTCCAGCGCCAGATAAAGTGCATCGCCCCAGGTGTTGAGGCAGCGGATCTCGGCCCGATGCGCTTGCAACACCGCGGCGCAGCGCCCCATCACATCCCCCCAGAACTGCGGCATGACCGGCTCCGGCAGACGCGAGAAGCCCTTGAAATCGGTGAACACGATCACCCGCAGCGCGCGCTCGGTCGCGGCCAGCGCCGCCGGTGCCGGCGCCAGCGATCCGCGCGCACGCGGCAGGCCCGCTCCATCGATCACCACCGTGCGTCCGCCCGCGCTGCGCCAGCGCGCCACATCGGCCCCGGCTCCGGCGATGCCGCCCGCATGAGCGCCGTCCCACACCGCGATCTGCACGGCCTCGCCGCCCAGCTGCGCGGCCCGCAGCCGCGCCAGCCCCATCGCCACTTCGCTGCCGAACGCAATCTGCGTGTCATCACCGACATAGCGCATGGCGGACGCGCGATGCGTGGTGGCGGCCCCCGCTAGACAGCGCTGATAACGCGGCTCCCACCCCGGCCCGCCGGGCCGCACGGAGAGAGCGAGAAAATCCTCCTCGTCAAACGGCACCACCGCGTGAAACTCGATGCCCAGCGCAAGGCAGGTTTCCGCGATCACGATATCGGCTCCGCAAGCAAGCGGGCCGAACATCGCCCCGATGCGTTCAGCCTCCAGCACCGCGCGGACTTCACCGGCTATTCGCGCCTCGGCGGCAGGATCCTCTCGGAACATATGCCCGGTCAGCACGGCGCTGCGCGGCGGCCAGATGGGATCGAGCGAAACCGCCGTCCCATGGCAGGCCGGGCTTGCCAGCAGCGCGGTAAACTGGCGGAAGGTAGAGGCGCGGGCAGCAATGGTCGCGCCATCGCGCGCAGTAGCGGCAAGCAGCATGGCTTCGGCCTCTGCGCCACGGCTCAGCAGCAGTAGCGCTTCGGCGGCTGTCGCGAGTGCCCAGTAATCCTGCTGCGACGCCGCCTGCGCACCTGCCAGCGCCGTCTGTGCAAAGGCGCGGGCGCTTTCCACGTCTTCGGCCAGCGCGGCCATGGCCGCCGCATTGATCGCGGAATAGTAATCGCCCTTGGCCGCATGGACCGCGCCATAGGCCGCCGCTGCTTCGGAAAAGCGCTCCGTGCGCTCCGCTGCCTCTGCCGCAAAAGCAGCGTCCTTGAGGATGCGTCCCCGCAGCGCAAGGCTGTCGACATCGCCCCGCGCTCCGACGCCCGCTTCCTCATAGCGCCTGAGGGCGCCCTGCCAATCACCCATGCCCGCCAGCGCGCGCACCTCGATATAGGCAAGCTCTCCGTCCTGCTCCGCTCCCTCGGTCGCCAGATCATAGGCGCTGAACACATCGCCGCGCGCCAGCGCCTCGCGCGCGGCCAGCAGTGTGGCGGCGGGGTCCGCTGCGCTCATCGCACCAGCGCCTCCGCCCCGCGCGCGGCAGCGCCGATATAGGTTCCCTGCGGCCAGCGCTGCACGACCGCTGCGCGGCTGCGCGCGATCAGCGCGGCGCCTTCGGCCCGCTGCCCGGCCCTGATCAGGCAGGCCCCGCGTACCGTCTCCAGCCAAGCGCCGCGCCAGGGCGTCCCGCCATGATCGCGCGCAATCGCCGGGGCGGCTTCGGCTGCCAGCGCCAGCCCGCGCGCAGCATCGCCCCCCGCGCAGGCGCTTTGCGCTGCATCGGCGAGCACCGGGCCGAGCATCGGGTGGTCGGTCTCCTGCCCGAGCCGGACCGCACGGGCAAACAGCGGTGCTGCTTCGGTCCGGCGCCCGGTCTGGCTGCGCGCGATGCCAAGATTGCCGTAGAAGAAGACGAGGTCATCCACCTTGGTGCCGCGCTGCCCTTCGACCACGGCA
Organism: Novosphingobium sp.; assembly: GCA_044379435.1. Lineage (GTDB taxonomy): Bacteria > Pseudomonadota > Alphaproteobacteria > Sphingomonadales > Sphingomonadaceae > Novosphingobium. The sequence continues at coordinate 3,561 of JBIPOH010000207.1, read as the reverse complement.
ATCGCGCGTTCGAGCAACGGCACGGCTTCGACAAAGCGCCGCTGGTCAATCAGCATCCGCGCCAGATTGTTGAGCGTGATGCCCAGATCGGGGTGTCTGGCCCCCAGCACGCGTTCGTCGTTGACGAGATTGGCGCGGTAGATCGCCTCCGCACCCTTGAGATCGCCCGAGGCATAGGCGATGGCGGCAAGGGCATTGCGGTTGTCAGTCACGCTCGGGCTGTTCTCGCCCTCCACGGCAAGGCGGATCGCCAGCGCCTCGGTCGCCAGCTTTCGCGCCAGCGTATAGTTCTTCACCGAGGCCGCGTTGTTGCCCAGCGCCTCCAGATCGCGCGCCACGTCACCGCGGCCTTCGGCGCCAAGGCTGCGGTCGATGGCCAGCGCCTGCCTGAGCAGCCCCTCCGCGCCTTTGGCATCGCCATCGCCCGATTGCAGCTGTCCCAGCCCGAACAGCACGCGCGAACGCAGCGATGGCGTGATGCGCGGCGCGCCGAGCAGGCCCTGCGCGCGGCGAAAGTTCTCGGCAGCGCGCTCATAATCGCCCAGCAGCACCTGCGTTTCCGCCAATGTCGCCAACTGGCGCACGCGCACATCGCCTTCACCGTGGCGGAACTTCAGCGTCGCACCGACAATCGCATAGCCGCGCTGATAGAGCCCGAGCGCGTTGTAGACTTCGGCCAGCGTCACGCCCAGATCGGCGCGCGCGGCAGGTTCCTGCTCCAGCCCCGTCTCCAGCATCCGCGCACCGCGGTCGACCACTTCGCGCGCGGTGATCTTCTCGCCCTCGCCTTGCGCGATGGAAGGATCGGAAACGCGGAACATGCCCTTCACGAACGAGAGCGTACGCTCCGCGGTCATCGTGCGCTGCTCGGCCAGCTTGCGCGCTTCCTCGGCCTGACTGCGCGCGATCACCGCCGCGATGGCAAGGCCCGTCGTCACCACAAAGCCCACGGTGGAGGCCGCGGCAATGATCGCGAGGCGCTGCTGCCGCCGCGCCGCCTCGCGCTGGCGCAGTTCGTCGTAGGGAACACCGAGCAGCCCTGCGAGCAGCTTGAGCTTGGCCCCCTGCTTGCCGTCCTGCCCGGGCCGGGCGTCGGCGGCGAGCGGTTCGCTCTCCGCCCCTTCAAGGATTGCAGGCGGCAGCGCGGCTACCTCGGGATCGTCCGACATCGGCTCGCCGCCGACGATGATGAGCCGGATCCGGTCGCGCCGCCCCATGGCGATGAAAGCGCGGATTTCCTCGTTCACCCAGCGCGAGCGCGCACCATTGGGCGAACAGACGACCACCAGAAACGCCGCGTCCTCCAGCCCCTGCCGCACGGCTGCCGCAAGGTCAGCGCCGCTGGCCAGCTCGTCACGGTCGCGAAACACCGGCGGCAGGCGCTTGCCCAGCGGCCCGAAGGGCGAATCCCGGCCGCGCAGCCGGGGCGGGATCGCATAACGCTCCAGCGCCCGGTGCAGCCAGACCGCCCAGCCCTTGTCCTTGTGGTTATAGCTGATGAACGCGCTGTATTTCAGACCCCCACCCTCCTGCGGCCCCGCTGCCACACTGTCCCACTACCATGTGACAAAACGCACCCTGCCCCCACCAAGCTGTGCTACGTTACACACGGAGGCAAGAGCAAACGCTAGATTTCCGGGGGGAAGCGCCATGGCACGCAGCCGCAGACTGGCCGTCGACGACGACAATGCGTGGTTGCTGCGCGCGACCTACCTCGCTGATCCGCTGGCCGGGCCCGACGGCTCGGTCGATCACGGCGATGTCGACTATGTGGTGTTCGCGTTCGATGGCAGCGGCGACGAGCCAGTCGGCGCTGAGCCTGGCCTCTATGGCAGCACCACCGAGCAGTTCCTCGCGTTCGTCGTCTGGGGCAAGGGCGTTGTGTCGTTCGGCCCCCCGACGGCCGAGCAGATCGCCTTCATGGCGGGGGCCAGCGCCGAGAGCGACCTTGGCCTGTTTCCCGGCACCTTCATCCACATCGGCTACACCGATCCTGCAGCGACTGACCTCTATGTCGGCATCCGCGATCCCGACAAAGGCGGCGGTGACAGCGTCTACACGCGGATCCAGTTCAACGACACCAGGATCACGCTCTACCGCGACAGGATCGAGTTCGACGGCGGCGCGGGGTTGCTCGATCTTGGTACAGGCGTACGGCTCACCGCGGCCGACGCGCAGAACGGCAACACCTGGCGCCTTGCCCAGCTCATCACGGTCGATGGCGACGAGGCCGACAACGTGCTGGCCGGCACCGCTGCACCACAGACCATCAACGGGCTTGGCGGCAACGACACGATCACCGCCGGCACCGGTCCGACCGACATCTTCGGCGGCGACGGCAACGACCGCATCACGGGCGGCATTGGCCGTGACCGGCTGCTCGGCGGCGAAGGGATCGATACGGTCAAGGGCGGCAATGGCGATCTGATCGACGGCGGCGGCGGCAACGACCGGCTGATTGCAGAGCGCGGCGCGACCATTGCCGGAGGCAGCGGCGTGGACCGGCTGCATCTCGACATGACCGGCCTCGGCCTCGTGTTCGACATTACCTTGCCCAATGGGACGAGCGGGACAATCGCCTCGATCGCCAGCAGCTACACCGGCATCGAGCGCATCGACTTGACGGGCGGGTACAACAACGACCGGCTGTTCGGAAACAACGGCGACAACGTGATCAATGGCGGCGCCGGAGCCGACGTGATCAATGGCGGCGCGGGCAACGACACGATTGATGCGGGCGTGGGCGGCGCGGCTGCCGAACCGCCAGTCGAGGCGTCCAGCCCGGACTTTACTGCCGCCGTCGCCATCGACAACGCCTTCAGCGCCGTCGCCGGTGCATCACCCCGCGCCGTCATCGCGTTTGCCGAAGAAAGGTTCTTCGCACGCGAGTCCTTCTACAGCTTCGACGTGCTGGATGGCGGCGATCTGGTGGTGGCCAGCGACACCTCGCAGCCGCTCTCGGCGGCGGCGGAATTCACGCTGCTCGACGCCTTCGGCAATGTGGTGGCCACCAACCTGTTCGACACCCCCCTGGAGATCACCGATCTTGCCGCCGGGCGCTATGTGCTGCGCATCTCCAGCCAGAGTGACGAGACCTTCAGAAAGACCGGCTATGCCACGGTCAGCCTTTCAAGCGCGACAGCCCAGCAGCGGACCAATGTGCTGGCTGGCGGCACCGGCAATGACACCTTCCTGGTCCATGCCGCCACCGACCGCGTCACCGAGAAGCTGGGTGAAGGGACCGATACGGTCATCGCCGCTCTTTCGTGGACGCTGGGCAGCAATCTTGAGAACCTCACGCTCAAGGCCGGCGCGGGCGCGATCAACGCCATTGGCAATACGCTGGCCAACGTCATCACGGGCAATGGCAGTGCCAACAAGCTCAACGGCAGCGATGGCAACGATACCCTGATCGGCGGCCGCGGCGATGACGACTTGCGCGGCGATGCCGGGGCTGACCGCATGGAAGGCGGAACCGGAGACGACATCTACCGGGTCAGCAACCGGGGCGATCTCGTGGTCGAAAAATCAGGCGAAGGCCGGGATACGGTCTTTGCCACA
>JBIPOH010000485.1:0-2619 GCA_044379435.1 Novosphingobium sp. | reverse complement strand
TATGTGCTGCCTGTGAATGTCGAGGCGCTGATCCTGAGCGGCACCGCGGCGCTGGACGGCACGGGCAACACCCGGGCCAACACGCTCACCGGCAACAGCGGCGACAACCGGCTGGATGGCCTCGCCGGGATCGATACGATGCTGGGCGGCGCGGGCAACGATACCTATGTCGTCGACAATGCCGGCGACCGGGTGTTCGAGACGACCGCCATCGGCGGCTCTGCCGATGCAGGCGGCATTGATGCCATCCTCAGCAGCGTTTCCTTCAGCCTCGGCAACGATGGCCGCCAGTTTGTCGAGAATCTGACGCTGACGGGCACGCTCGCGATCAATGGCACAGGCAATGCCCTGCCCAACCGCATGAGCGGCAATGGCAGCGCCAATACCCTGAGCGGCAAGGGCGGCAACGACCGGCTCACAGGCTATGGCGGCGATGACCGGCTGGTGGGCGGGGACGGCAAGGACACGCTGATCGGCGGCTCGGGCCGGGACCGGCTGGACGGCGGCAGAGGTACCGACACGCTGACTGGTAACACCGGGGCAGACCTGTTCGTGTTCAGCGCCGAAGCGATGGCCGATGCGGCCAGCCGCACCGCTGCGGATATAATCACCGATTTCAGCCACGCCGAACGCGATCGCATAGACTTGCGCCAGATCGACGCGAACCGGCTCCTGGCCAGCGATCAGGCGTTCACGTTCATCGGCACGGCCGCGTTTTCCGGAAAGGCGGGCGAACTGCGCGTGGAGCAGACCACCACCGCGACATATGTGGTCGGCGACACGAACGGTGATGGTCTGGGCGACGGGTTCATCCGGCTTGCGGCGGGGCTGACACTGGCAGCGGCGGATTTCCTGCTCTAGGGCGGGGAACCGATCTTGAGGGAAACGCCTGCCACATGACTGATGCCGCTCCGCCGTTTGCCGGAAAGCTTGAGCCTGCTGCCGATCCTGCCTGGGCAGGCTGGTATCACTGGGCCGGCAACGATCCGTTCGAAGATGATGTCGGGCCGTTCTATGTCCGCCGCGATGAGCAGGGGCTAGTCACCGGCTTTCGTCCGGGACCGAAGAACTGCAACGCCCACGGCACGATCCACGGCGGCTGCCTCATGACCTTCGGCGATTTCTCGCTGTTCATGATAGCTAGCGGTTCCGGAGAGGAAATGAGCGGCGTGACCGTGACGTTCAACAGCGAATTCGTCGGTCCGGCGCGGGCCGGCCAACTGCTGGAAGCGCGCGGCGAAGTCATCCGCGCGGGGTTCAGCCTCGTCTTTGCGCGCGGAGTGATAACGGCGGACGGCGAACCGGCCCTGGCCTTCTCGGGCACGTTCAAGCGCGTCAGGGCGCGCTGAGATCCCAGGAAAAGGGGGCAAGGCACGCGCCCTCCCCCTTCCCAGCCTCATCAGCCGATGCGCTTGCCGTCCATCGGAAAGCTGCCGAACATGCCCGCCGTCACCGTGCCGGTCAGCGCGTCGCCATCGATCGTCGCGGTGCAATCGAGCTTCATCGGCATCGGCACAGTGATGTTGCTCGACCAGCTGATGGTGTTGCCATCAACCGTGCCGCCGGTAATTTCCATGTTGCCCATCGGCCCCGAATTGCTGCCACTGAAGCTGGCGCCATCGACTTCGACGGTAAGGATCGAGGTTTGATCGCCCATCGGCGAACGAGTCACGCATTCATACTTGCCGGCAACAGACATGGAACTCTCCCTTGTTGATCTGCGCGCAAGGAACCACGCTGCCTACATCAATGTCAATAGTATTGATCCCGCGAGGATCAGACCACAGTTGACCTTGCGGGCGCGAGGGCAGACAACCGTAACGTGACCTCCCCTCATCCCGCCACGATCCTGCATGATGGCTTCCTGCTGCTGGGCTTTGCGCTGAGCTTCGTGCTGCTGTTCCGCCGCCTCGGCCTCGGTGCCACGCTGGGCTATCTCGTGGCGGGCGCGGTGCTCGGGCCGTTCGTGCTGGGCCTTGTCGGCGATGCCGAACAGAAGCTGGGCTTTGCCGAACTGGGCATCACGCTGCTGCTGTTTCTCGTCGGGCTCGAACTCGATCCTTCGAAGCTCTGGAAGATGAAGCGCGATATTCTGGGGCTCGGCCTGCTGCAGGTCTCGCTCTGCGGCGCGGCGCTGGCCGGGGCGATCATGCTGACCACCAACTTCTCGGCCGCCGCGGCGGTGGCGCTGGGGCTGCCGCTGGCGCTGTCCTCCACCGCGCAGGTCCTGCCGATGCTGCAATCCTCGGGCCGCCTCAAGACCCGGTTCGGGACGCGCGCCTTCTCGATCCTGCTGTTCCAGGATCTCTCGATCATCCCGCTGATCACGATCATCACCGCGCTCAGCCGCAATCCCGCCGATGCGGGCGGCCCGCCGGGCTGGCTGCTTGCGCTCCAGACCGTGGCGGCCATTGCCGGGCTGGTCGCGGCAGGGCGCTTCCTCATTCGCCCGCTGTTTCGCCTGATCGGCAATATGGGCGAGCGCGAGATGTTCGTGGTCGCCGCGCTGTTCACCGTCATGGCCTCGGGCGCGGTGATGGAGTTGCTGGGCCTGTCGACCGCGCTGGGTGCGTTCATCGCCGGGGTCATGCTGGCCGACAGCCCCTATCGCCACGAACT
>JBIPOH010000133.1:0-8553 GCA_044379435.1 Novosphingobium sp. | reverse complement strand
CGATCTGCTTGGTGAACTTGCGCGGCTCGACCGGATCGCCGACGAAGATCGCGCGGCTCTGCTCGAACAGCTCGTCCATGCCTTCCTTGCCCGCACCCGAAACCGACTGGTAGGTCGCGACGACGACGCGCTTGATCTTCGCCGCATCATGGAGCGGCTTCAGCGCCACGACCAACTGCGCCGTGGAGCAATTGGGATTGGCAATGATATTGCGGGCCTTGTAGCCGTCGATGGCGTCCGGGTTCACCTCGGGCACGATCAGCGGCACATCGGGGTCCATGCGGTAAAGCGAAGAATTGTCGATCACGACGCAGCCCGCCGCAGCCGCGCGGGGCGCGTGGACTCTGGTAGCGGCCGATCCGATAGCGAACAGCGCGATGTCCCAGCCAGTGAAATCGAAGTTGTCGATGTTCTGGACCTTGAGCATCCGGCCCGTCTCGCCAAACTCGATCTCGCTACCCTGCGAGCGCGAGGAGGCGAGGACCGCGATCTCGTCGATCGGGAACTCACGCTCGGCAAGGATATTGAGCATCTCGCGCCCGACATTGCCGGTCGCGCCCGCGACCACTACCCGGTAACCCATTCTAACTCTCCATTTTGCTGCCGGCCAATCTGCTGACAGGCAGCACACCATGGGGCCCCTAGCCGATTGCGCGGCTAGCCCCAAGCCTGTTGTTAGCAGGGCACAGCAGCGCCCTTATGTAACAAAACAGCAATACGAACGGGTCATTCAGCAATATTGCGAATGTAAACCCCAAATGAACACAACATTCAGCGTCAGTCAGTCCGAATCGCGTTAGCCAGACCACGGGACGCAAGAATATCCCTGGCAAACTGGAGAAATCACATGGCAACGCGTTATGGAACAGACCTCGCCGATGTTATTCTGGGCACGAGCTCGGACGATCAGCTCTACGGCTATGCCGTCGGCCGCAAGGCGTTTGATTTCGGCAATGACCGGATCGACGGCGGCCAGGGAAACGACCGGATCGACGGTGCGGGCGGCAATGACCGTCTGCTGGGCGGCGAAGGCAACGACATCGTTTATGGCGGCACCGGCAATGATGTGATCGACGGCGGCAAGGACGACGACGTCCTGTTCGGCGAAGCAGGCGACGACATCATGCTGGGCGGCGAAGGCAACGACCGCATGCTGGGCGGGATCGGCCGCGACACCCTCTCGGGTGATGATGGCGACGACACCCTCTTCGGCGGCGAGGGCAACGACATCCTGCGCGGCGGGTTCGGCACCGACCTGCTCGATGGCGGCACCGGGAACGACCGGCTGGAAGGCGGCGCAGACACCGACACGCTGCGCGGCGGCCTGGGTAACGACCGGCTCATTGGCGGCATCGGCCAGGATTTCCTGACCGGCGGCGGCGGCTCGGATGTCTTCGCGTTCAGCGGTCAGTGGGATTTCGATACCGTGACCGACTTCCAAAACGGGTTCGACAAGCTGGACATGCGCGGCAGCGGGCTGACCTACCGCGATCTCAACTTCGAAATGACCGACGCCGACAGCGACGGCAACACCGACGACCTGCTGATCAAGTCGGACGTGGGCGGTGTGGGCGAAATCGCCCTGCTCAACACGCGCATGGCCCTGATCGACGTGACGGACTTCGTGTTCTGATCACGCTGCCCTGAACAGCAAGTTCTGGGCGAGCAAGACGAACGAGGACGTCCGGAGCATGGGGCCCTGCCCCGCTCCGGACGTCCTTCTTCATTTTTCGCTGCCCACGCCGTGATGGTCCAGGAAGCGGAACACGGTCTCGTAGAGATGCTTGCTGATCTTCGGCCCGCCGATGCGGTGCGTGAAGCCGGGGTAGAGCATCATTTCGAACGGCACAGCCTCACCCTGCAGCTTGCCGATCAGCGCGGTCGAATTTTCGAACACCACGTTGTCGTCGGCCATGCCGTGGATCAGCATGAGCGGATCCCTGATCTTCCCAGCGTCAGCGAGCGCGCCCGAGGCTTCGTAGACCTTGGGCTCCTTGTTCGGATCGCCAAGGTAGCGCTCGGTGTAGTGCGTGTCGTAAAGCTCCCAGCGTGTGACCGGGGCGACGGCAATGCCTGCGGCCCATTCACCGGGGTGCTGCTCCAGCATCTTGAGCGTCATGTAGCCGCCATAGGACCAGCCGAAGGTGCTGACACGCGCCGGATCAACGAAGGGCAGCGACTTCAGGTAGCGTGTGCCCGAAAGCTGATCGGCCACTTCGACCGAACCCATCGCGCGGTTGATGGCGCTTTCGAACTTCACCCCGCGATTGTCCGAGCCGCGCCCGTCGATGGCGAAGTAGATATAGCCCATGTCCACGATGGCCTGCGCCAGCGCGCCTTGCCAGCCCTTGTTCACCACTTGTGCGTGCGGGCCGCCGTAATGGTAGGAGAACACCGGATAGCGCTTGCCCGGTTCCAGCGGCGGGGTGATCATCATCCAGTGCAGCGGTGTGCCGTCTTCGGCCGGAATCGTGCCGAATTCGGCAGCGCGGTGGCGGCCAAGGAACGGCGCATAAGGGTGTGCGCCCTCGACCCGGTTTTCCTCGATCCACGCGAGGCGCTTGCCAGTGGCGTCTGCAAGATAGGACTGCGGCGGCTGGCGATCGGCGCTGCGGGTGACGACCAGCGTCTGGCCCTTGCCATCCATCGCTGCGCTGTTGTGGAAGGCAAGGTCAGTCAGGCGGTCGAGCTTCTCGGGGTGCTTCAGATCGAAGGCGTAGACCTGCGGCGCCAGCACATCGTCCCGCGTGCCAATGATGGTGACACGCCCGGTCTTCTGATCGACACCGATAAGGTCGGTGACGACCCACGGTCCCTTGGTGAGCTGCTTCCACTGGCTTTCGAGGTGATGATTTTCCTCGAAGCGATAGAGATGGCCGAACCCGTCACGCTCTGACCACCAGATCAGGCTGCCATCGGCAAGGAAGCGGTAGGCATCGGAGAGGTTGATCCAGCTGCCTTGCGCCGCCTTTTCGGTGAAGAGCACTTCAGCCTTGCCGGTCGCGGGATCGACCTTGAGCATGTCGAGCCGGGTCTGCGCGCGGTTCTGGCGCTGGACATAGAGCGTCTTGCCATCGGGCGCCCAATCGACGCGGGCGAGGTAGATGTCCTTCCCGGAATCTGGAGCACCACCGCCAAGATCAACCTGCACCCGGCTCTGGCCATCGGCGCCGATCACCCACAGCGAAACTTCGGCATTGGGGGTGCCCGCGGCGGGATAGCGTTGTTCGAAGGTCTTGGTACCGTCCGCGCCGATGGCGGCGCGGGTGACGGTGCCGACCTTGGCCTCGTCGAAGCGCTCCACTGCAAGGCGGCTGCCATCGGGCGACCACCAGTAGCCCCTGAAGCGGTTCATCTCCTCCTGCGCGACGAATTCCGCCTCGCCCCAGTGGACGGTGCTGGCGGCTTCGGCGGGGGTAACGGGCTGCAGCTCGCTGCTGCCATCGACCGGCCCGACATAGAGCCGCTGATCCCGCACGAAGGCAATGCGCATGCCCTTCGCACCAAGCGAGGGATCAAGTTCTCCGCCCTTGGTGCCCGCAATCTTGCGAACCGAACCATCGAGCCCCGCGAGCAGCAGATCGCCATCGATGGGGACGAGCACGGCCTGGCTGTCTGCCGTCCATTCATAGCTCACGATGCCCTTGAGATCGCCGATACGCTGGCGCTCGCGCTGCATCTTTTCCGTTTCGGAAAGCGCGCGGCCAGAGGAGAGCTTCTTCGAATCGACCAGCATGCGCCACGCGCCTGCTTTGCGGTCAAATCCCCAGAGATCATAACGCTCGCGGTCGTCCGGGCGGCTGCGCAGCACCGTGACATAGCGGCCATCGGGCGAGAGCTTGACCGCGCGCGGCACTGGCCCGGCAAGGCTGGGGCTGGCGAAGACGCGTTCGAGGCTGAGCGCCCCGGATTCCATCGGCGCGGCTTGGGGTGCAATCACGGCGGTCTCCTTCGGCGCAGCAGCAAGGACGGGGGCAGCGGCAACAAGCGCGCTGGCAGCAACCAGGCCAACGGGCAGAGATGTCAGCAGTCGCATGGCAGCGAGGGTCCTTGCTGAAAGGGGTTGGCAAAACGCAAAAGAGGCGCCCCGGCTGGTGTGCCAGGGCGCCTCTTGAAGCACGCTGCGGTGCTGGTGGGCCGAAGGCTTTCGCCCGTCCCTGAATCAGCTTTCCGAAGTAGTCGTCCGGTTCACCTTGCGCTCGGCAATACGCGCCGACTTGCCGGTGCGGCCACGCAGGTAATAGAGCTTGGCACGGCGCACAACGCCGCGGCGGACCACGGTGATGCTGTCGATGTTGGGCGAATAGAGCGGGAACACGCGCTCCACGCCTTCGCCGAACGAAATCTTGCGAACGGTGAAGTTCGAGCCGAGGCCACGGTTCGAGCGCGCAATGCACACGCCTTCGTAGGCCTGAACACGAGTACGCTCGCCTTCAACGACGCGTACGCCCACGCGCAGCGTATCGCCTGCGCGGAATTCGGGAATGGCCTTCTTCGCCTTGAATTCGGCGATGGTTTCAGCTTCGATCTGCTGAATGATGTTCATGACTAATCGTCCTGCACTTCACGCTGCGCGCCAGAGGCAGACTGGACCCGAACACCGGTGTGGCGCTCCCAAAGGTCCGGCCTGCGTGACCGGGTATCGTCTTCAGACCGGCGTTTCCGCCATGAAGCGATTTTCGCATGATCCCCCGATCGCAGCACTTCAGGGATCGTGCGCCCTTCCCATTCCTGGGGTCGGGTGTAGTGCGGATACTCAAGGAGGCCGTTCTCGAACGACTCCTCTGTTCCGCTAGAAGCCGCGCCCATTACGCCGGGAAGCAGCCGAATGCAAGCATCGAGGAGCATGAGCGCGGCAGGCTCGCCGCCGGAGAGCACGATATCGCCGACGGAGACTTCCTCCACGGCCCTTCCCTCGAAGATGCGCTCGTCGAACCCCTCGAACCGGCCGCATAGCAGGATGACGCCGGGGCCTGCCGCCAGTTCGCGCACGCGGGCCTGCGTAAGCGGACGCCCACGCGGTGTGAGCGCGATGACGGGGCGGTCCGAGATGCCTTCCCGCGCATGGTCGATGGCCTTGGCCAGCACGTCGACACGCAGCACCATGCCCGCGCCGCCGCCTGCGGGGGTATCATCGACCGTGCGGTGCTTGTCGGCTGCGAAATCGCGGATCTGGACAGCATCGAGCGCCCATTTGCCCTCCGCCATCGCGCGGCCGGCAAGGCTGATGCCCAGCGGGCCGGGGAACATCTCCGGATAGAGCGTGAGGACGGTGGCGTGGAAGGTCATTCGAAGGTATCTGCCTTGTGCGGATTGGCGGTGCGGCGGGCCAATGCCAGCCCGGCCCTGCCAAGCGCAAGGCCAAGCCCGAGAAAGAGCGCGGCGGCGGCCAGTCCCATGAGGCCAAACCCTATCGCCATGCCGCAAGCATCCGTACCGCACCGGCTACCGGGGGTGAACAGCGTCGATACGATCAGAAAAAGAGACGGCACGGCGAGCAGGACCGGAAACGGCAGGCTGACGTACCACAGGATGCGGCGGCGGCTCAGATCAGCCCGCCAACGTCCGAGGCAGAAGCCAAGCAGCATCGGCAGGATCAGGCCAAGGAAGAGCAGCGGGAGGATCATCAGACCGTCCAGTTCTCGACCTTGAGGCCGGGGACATCGGCAAAATCGGCCTCGTTGTCGGTCACAACGATGAGATCGTGCGACAAAGCATGGGCCGCGATCAGGCGATCATAGCTCGCACGTTTGAACGGGAGCCTCGCATAGGCCTCTGCCGCTTTGAAGTCGAAATCGAGCACTGGCACTTCCTCGACAAAGGCGCGGAGTTGCTCGGTCGCAGGCGGCTTCTCGTTTGCCGAGCCATAGGCAACTTCAGCATAGCAGATCGACGAGGTCACCATGTCGCCTGCCTCGCATTGCGAGGCACGGACATACACGCCTTCGTCGTTGTTCATGACGAGCGCTATGATGACATTGCTATCGAGCAGATACTTCATCCCTTGTCCTCAGAGGCTCCGAAACTGCGCAGGGGACGATCCTCGAACACGCGGTCCTCGGGCCGGATCGGCTTGAGGCTGGTGGCGGACCCGGCCACCTTGGCGATATTGAACATGCGCTTGGGTTGCTCGACCGGCTCATACGAAAGGAACTGGCCGTCTTCGACCAGAAGCTCCATCTCCATCCCGGCCGCGAGCTTGGTCCCGGCGGGGATGCGCACGGCAAGCGAGTTTCCCGACTTGAAGACCTTTGTCCGGTGGCGCTGCTTATCGATGACTTTCATCCATGGCGCGGATCCGAAGACTCGCCCAAGGGTGAATTTCTTTCGATCTTCAGCGACTTTGTCATCCTTCGCCATCACAGCCTCCGTATATACGTATTGTATATACGGAGGCTGTGCCGAAATCAATCCTTCCCCTCGAACGCAAACTCCAGCGCTTGCAGCGTGATCGGCTTCGTCGGCGCGAGAAGGACAGTGCCCTTGATGCTCCCCTTCTCGCACTTCCAGGTAAAGGTGCCGCTCATCGCGCCCGCGGCAGAGATGGGTGAGGTGCTCTCGCAAGCCCCAGCCTCCGCCTTGGCTTCCGCCAGCACCTTGGCCCAGTTGGCAGCGGTCCGGTCCATCGGGAAGTTCATCGAGACGCGGCCTTGCAACGCATCCACGGTGCCGGAAGCCCAGACCGTCTGCGCGGCGCTGTAGAAGCTGGCGAGATCGGTGGAGACGGGTTCCACGCGCTTCACCAGCACGCCCTTGGTGGTGAGCAGCGCGGCAATGTCCCACACTGGCTGGCTGGGGCCGGAATAGGTGCGGTTGGTCAGCGCGAACAGGGCGGCGCCATATTCGGGCAGGACCATGGCGTGGCTGCCATAGCCCGGATAGCCGCCGCCATGCGCCAACACGGTGCCATAATCGCAATCGGTGATGACGCGCCAGCCCATGCCATAGGAGGTGGCGCCGGGGCACTGCTTGTCACCATCGGTGGCGTAGCGGTGAAACAGCGCTGCGTGGTTCGCCCCTCGCGCCATCTGGCGGACGGTGGCGCGCTTGGCAGGGCCAGTGTCTGCCCCATCGCGCGGGGGCCAGGCGGACGAGATGAAGCTGAGCCACTTGGCGTAGTCGGCCGCGCTGACTTCAAGGCCGCCCATCGCATTGAACGCGCCGTCCTTCATCGTGGGCTCTTCGGCCCAGGCGTCGTTTTCCCAGCGGTAGCCGATGGCGCGCTTTTCTTTCGGGTGGGCGAGGACATCGAAGCCGCTGGCGGTCATGCCCAAGGGCGCGAGCAGGCGCTGCTCGACGAACGTGCGGTACGGGGCCTTGGTGATATTGGCGATGATCCGGCCAAGCAGCGCATAACCGAGATTGGAATATTCGTGCCGCATTTCCGGCGCGCGTGTAAAAGGCACACCGCTGCGCAGCATCGCGGTGAAGGCGGTCTGCGAGAGGACTTGCTGGCGGTCTCCCCATGGATCATCCGTCACCATGCCGGCGGAGTGGGTGAGCAGATCGCGGATCGTGATACGCGGGGAATCGCTGGTGGGATAGGTCCATCCGCGCATTTCAGGCACATAACGATCCGCCGGATCATCGAGCGCGAGGCGGCCCTCGTCGCGCAGCTTGAGGATCGACAGCGCGGTGAAGGCCTTGGTCATCGAAGCGATGCGAAACAGCGTGTCGGACGTGACCGGGCGTTTCTGGGCGGTTTCCTGCACGCCCTCGGCTCTCACGTAGGCAAGGCGTCCGTCCTTGATCACGCCGAACACCATGCCCGGCACGTGGTTCTCGGCCATCCACTTGGTCAGGACGGCGCCGATCTCGGCATCAAGGGCCGCTGGTTCCGGTGCCTGAGCCAGCGCAGGGGCTGCCATGAAGGCCGCCGCAATCCCCAGAAATGCCGTCTTGATGCGCATAACTCCACCCCCCACCCGTTCGCGCGAAGGGTGGCGCAGGGGGGCGCCCTGCGGCAAGCGGTTTCTGCGGAAGGAGAGGTCGCTGGTTCCGGTGCCTGCCGGAAGCAGGATGGTTCAATCGGCTGCGTAGGCGGCTGCGATCACCAAGCGGTCGCCAGTCCATTCGGGCACGGCTTCGGGGCGCATGGGCACCATGAAGCGCTTGCTGGGCTTGCCATCGGCAGCGGGCCGCTCGATTTCCAGCACATCGCCCGCGCCGAAGTTTTCGACCGCGATGCAAGTGCCAAGAACCTCGCCCTCCGCCGTGATGGCTGGCAGGCCGATCAGATCCGCATGGTAGTATTCGCCCTCCCCCAGCGGGGGGAGGCTGGCACGCGGCACCGTCAGCACGGTGCCGCGCAGTTTTTCCGCCGCGGTGCGATCCGGCACTTCGGCAAAGCGGGCAATGGCGCCGCCCTTGCCGTCGTCTCGCAGCTTCTGGAGCGTGAGCGTGCCGTCGTTGAAGGCCCGGTGGGGCTTGAGGCTTTCCACCCCTTCCCCGAACAGCTTCAGACGCACCTCGCCGCCCACGCCATGCGCACCGCTGATGGCGGCGAGCGTGACGGGACGGCTGGACATTCCGGCTTAGCCTTCGGCCTGTTCG
>JBIPOH010000132.1:0-8623 GCA_044379435.1 Novosphingobium sp. | reverse complement strand
AGCCAGCCCTTGTCGGTCAGCGTGCCGTTGACGATGCCGTAGCCCGGCGGGAGCGAGGGGATCAGCACTTCGAGCAGATCGAGCCCCTTGGCCGGGACTTCGGCCACGACATTGAGCACGCGGAAGCTGGTGCCCTTCGGCGCCTTGGCCGGATCATCGGCGAAGATCACGTCGCTAGCCGATGTGCCTTCGATGCTTTCGGGTGCGGATTGTGCCCTGAAGCCGGTGTTCTTCGATGAATCCGGGCCGCCGGTGCTGCCGGTGATCACGGTCTCGCCGTTTTCGGTGCTGCGCGTCACGCCTTCGGTGTTGGTCAGCGTGAAGGTGAGCTTGGGCACCAGCTTGCCGATGCCTGCCGGGCCAAGCGCATCATCGGGCGTAGGATCGGCTGCGCGCGGCGACTGGACGCCGGGGGTGGAGGGGCTCTGCGGCTGCGAATCGCTGATCTTCTCGGTCAGCGCCTTGCCGGTCTCGTCTGACTTGTGCTGCTTTTCCTGCTTGGCGGCTTCTTCGGCCTGGGCCTGCGCGGCGTCCTCGGGCTGCACGGCGGCGGGCGCCTTGACCTCTTCGGCGGGCTTGGTCGAATCGGCGCTGGAAAGGTGCAACTCCAGCGCGGGGGTCTGCGGGCTGATCTCGCCCACCATACCCACGGCCTGATCGGACGAGAATTCCTTGTCAGTGAACTGGATGACCGGCTTGCGCCCGGAAAACGCGGCCAGCGCCATGCCGGGTATGATGATGCGCGAGCCATCGGTGAACACCAGCACGACGTCGACGTCGGCGATTTCCACCTTGAACGGCGCATATTTGATACCCAGCGTGGCCTTGTCGTCGGCATCAAGCTGCACGACCTTGGCCGCGCCTTGCGCTGTCTTCTGAACAGTGACTGCGGCGCCTTCACCGGCCTTGGCAGGGGCGGCTTCGGGGGCAGACGCGGCTTCGGCTTCGCCCGCGAGCCGAGCCGTGCCCTTGCTCCCTTTTGATCCGGTGGTGGAACCCGATTTGGCGCGAACGATCTTGACCATAGGACCTCGACTGGCAGGCGCGCGGTTCTCGCGCCCGTTAACTTAGGGCTTGGGAGCTTAGGGCTTGAGCCGGTTGACCCTCCGGGATTTCCCGTATTCGCGTGCGGCCTGTGCCCCGGTTGCGGGAACGGCGCCGCGGCGCGGATTTTCAGTCATCGCTGCCGGGTGCGGGCTGGGCGAGGGCAGGCAGCGGGGTGCCGCCGCTGACCAGATCGAACAGGCCGCCCAGTTTCTGCAGCACGCGATATTCTGCGGCACGCAGGGCGATTTCGTTGGCGGTTTGTTTGGCGCGCGCGGCAAACAGCAGCTGTTCGGCGTCGAGCAGTTCGAACACAGTGCGCCGCCCGCCGCGAAACTGCTGCTTGTAGAGATCGGCCACGCGTTCGGCTGAGCCGATTTCGGCTTCGATCGTGGCGATCTTCTCGCGCGCGGCGTCAAGGCTGGCGTAATCGATGCGGATGTCCTGCTCCACCTCGCGGCGGCGGCGATCCAGCTCGTAATCGGCCTGCCGCAACCGCGCCCCGATGCGGCGCTTGGTCGCAGTGGCCCCGCCGCCGTTGTAGAGCCTGTAGGAGAACGTCAGCATCGCGCGCGCATCCACCGCGCGCCCCGTGGAGCCGAGCACGTCCTGGCGGTAGTCGCTAGCGATGGTGAGGCCGAAGCGCGGCAGCGCGGTATCGGCCTGGCTGTCGTATTGCTTGTCGAGCGAACGGCGATCTTCCACCGCTTGCGCCAGACGGGGGCTGCGGGTGTCGATCAGATCGACTGCGACATCAGCGCTTTCGGGCAAGGCGGTTCCGGCGGCGGGCACCTCTGCGGCGCGCAGCGGCATGTGATTGGTCAGCCGCTTGTAGGCGTTGCGCGCCTGCTCCAGCGCGCTCTGCCGATCCAGCAGTTGCGAGCGCACATTGTCGAGCCGGGTCTGCGCGCGTTCGACATCGGCAGGGGTGGTGAGGCCAAGGTTCTTCTGGACCGTCACGATGCGCAGGATCTTGCGGACAGACGCGATCTCGCCTTCGGCCAGTACAACCAGATTCTGCTGCAGCAGCACGCCGAGATAGGCATTGGCGATATCATAGGAGATCGCCTCGATCCGCTCACGCGTGCCCCACTGCGCCGAACGATAGGTGGCGCGGGCGCGCTTGATATCGTTGATGGTAACGCCGAAGTCCCACAGGTTCTGATTGAGCGCGATGGTCGCTTCGCTGCGGAAACGCTGGGTGGGCGCCTGCGGGATGTTGCGCGCAAACTCGCGGCCCCACGCGCCGGTCACGTCGACGCGCGGCAGATAGTTCGCGCGCGCCTCGTCCACGCCGTAGCGGGCGTCATCCTGCTGGGCGAGCGAGATCTGAATTTCGGGATTGCCCTTGAGCGAGGCAATGATCGCATCGGTGAGCGATTCGGTTTCGCCCGGGGCTGGCGGCGGCGCGGGGGCAGCGGGATCGGCTTCCGGTTCGTCGGCAATGGCCGGCCCGGCAGCGCTGTCCTTTGGCGCTGCTGCGGCGATCATCGCTGCAAGTGGGCGCGGCGGGGGCAGAGGGCCCTTGCCATCAAGCAGCGAAAGCACCTGGCGCGCCGGGGGTGACACGGGCAGCGGCGCTTGCAGGGCTGGCGGGCCAAGCGCGTCCTGGGCGGTCAGCGCGGGCTGGGCCGGATCGAGCGGCGGCAGTTCGCCGCCAGCGGGGGCTTCCGGCAGCGGCGCAAGCGGCGCCATGGTGCCGACCAGCGCGGCCAGCGCCGAACCATCGGGCATGGGGCCTTGCGGGAGTGGCAATGCGCGGGATGACAGGTGCGGCGCCGGCGGCATTGCCGGTTCGGGCACCGTATCGGGCAGGCGCACGTCGGCCAGCGCCAGCGCCAGCGGTGAGGGCAAGATTGATGGCGGCGCAAACGGGGCGGCGAAGATGGCGGGAATCACGGGCCCCGCCAGCGCAAGGCGGATCGGCTGCGGGGCTGTGGGGGGAGCTTCCGGTTCCGGAGCCTGCCGCGGGGGCTGGCGGGGCGGCAGTCCTGCGCCGGGCGCAGTCGCGAGGTCTGGCCCGTCCATCCCGTCGAGCACATAGGCAAGCGGCGGAACGGGCGCTTCGGCGCGCGCGGCTGCTGCTGCCAGCATGGCGCTGGCCGCAAGGGCGGTGGCAAGTGCCGTCAGCGTCGGTCGGGCAGGAGTATGCAGCACCAGAGCTTCCTTCTTGGGGCATCGTGGGTCCCGCTCCGATGTGCGGCCAGCATGGTTAATGGCCGCGCAAGCCGAGGTTACGGGCAAACCCTGAGCACCGCAGGGCTGCGGCTGTTTTTGGCCCGGGTGGCGGCTCAGGCCGCCGCCGCCGTGCCCGTGTCGCTCTCTAGGAGATGCGTCAGCTCGGCCTCGCTCAGCGGCTTTTCGAAGCGCACGCCGAAGCCCAGCGGCGTGGTCGCGACGATCTCGCCGCGCAGCACCAGCCCGGCAGCGGAGACCTGCACTGCATCGCCGCGCCGGTTCATGAGATAGGCCAGGCGCGGGCGGAACATGGCGCCGCCGCGTGAAAGGTTGATCAGCCGCCCTTCATAGCTGGCCATCTTCTCGGTCAGCACGATCTCGCCATCGATCCGGCAATCATGGCGCGCATCGGCGCGGGCGAAAACCTGCTTGCGGCGAAAGGGATTGGAAAACAGCGCCATCACATCGCTCCGCGCTTGGTGGTGGGAGTGGCGGCATCTGCGGGAGGCGCTGCGCCTTCGCTGGCCGGGTCGGTTCCGCGCTCATCGAACCGCATGTCAAGGCGTCGGCGCAGGCGCTCCATCTCGGTGCGCGCATCGCCCAGCCGGACCGTCGCACCGTCCTGCGGCTCGCCTTCCAGCGCGGCGGCGAAGGTTTCGAACGAGGCGCGGTGTTCGGCACTGCGTGCATCGAGCCGGGCGAGGGCATCGCGGTGATGTGCCGAGGCAACTGCAAGCCGCTCCAGCCGCCGATCAAGCCGTGCACCCAGTTCGCGCATCGCGCGGCGATTGGCGGCAAGGCCGCCCTGCATCTCAAGCCGCAGCCGCCGTGCCTCGGTCAGCTGCCGCCGCACAGTGCGACGCGGCGAAAGGCCAAGCCATGCGCCAAGGCGCGCCAAGGCGCGGCCAAATGAGGAAACCGGCACTACGGCACCTGGATCGGCCTGTTCGGGCAGCAGGCGCGGCCCGCCTTGGGCTTCGCCGGTCAGCGTGATCAGGGTATCGAGCTGGCGGTGGACTTCGGAGCCATCAAGCGCGGCGGACCGCTCTGCCAGCACGCCCAGCGCGGCCAGCGTGGCGCGGATGTGCGCGCGGTCGGCTTCGGCATCCTCGTGCAGGGCGCGCAGCTGCGTCAGCATGGCCGATTGGTTGTGCGCGAGTTCTGCCACCGCATCGGCCACGGGTCGCATGATCTGGCGCGGATCGGACAAGCCGGCGACGACATCGGCAAGGCTGCCGACCGCGCCGGTCAGCCCGGTGATTTCCTCCTTGCTGGCATGGGCCTCCTGCGTCAGCGCGAGGATTGCACCGCGCAGCTCCGCCAGCTCTGCCGCGCCCGCCTCGATCGCCCGGCGCACCGAGCCGAAATCGCGCGAAGGGCTGGAGGCTGCCTCGCCCTGCCCGGATTCGAGCTGGGCCAGATTGGCAAGCCAGTGTTCGAATTCATTGCGCAAGGTCTTCATCGCGCTGGTCATGCAGCGCTCCAGCGCGCCCAGCACCATCGAGGTCATCAGGCCGAACAGCGATGAGGAAAAGCCCACCGACATGCCGTTGAGCGGGGCCTTCATGCCCTCGATCATCTTGCCGAAGCTGTCTGATCCGGCATTGCCCGAAACGTCCATCGCGCCGATCAGATCGGACACCGAATGGACGGTCTTCATCAGCCCCATGAACGCGCCAAGCAGGCCGAGGAACACCATCAGGCCGGAGAAATAGAGGATGGTCGACTTGCGGTCGTTGATGCGCTGATCGACATCGTGGAGCAGCGTCTGGACTGTGTCCGCGCCGATCTCGAGGTTGTCCTGCTTGCCCAGCTCCTCGGCAATCAGGCGGTAGCCCTGGCCGAGCAGTTCGGGTTCGGAAAAGACAACGGCAGGCCGCGCATAGGGATCACGCGGGCGCTTGGCGCGCTCGCCATAATCGACCTGCAGCGCGTGCAGCGCGACGACTTCGTTGCGCAGTGAAAGCACGTTGCGAAAGGCAATGCCCGCCGCCACCCCGAAGATCGCGAAGATCGAGAGGTTGAGCGCCATCTTGGCCTTGATGCCCTCGATCACGAATTCGTGGGCATAGATGCCAAGCCCGATGAGGACGACCATGATCGCGGTCATCTTCAGCAGTTCGGAGCGGAGTTTCTTTTCCATGGCGTTGGATCCGGTTTCAGGCCCGGCTGCACGTGCGGTGCGTGCAGGGCGGGGCGCAGCCTGTGAGGCTGTCTTGCGCAAGAGCGCCGCGATCATGGCTTGATCACCACGCGCACCATGTGCCCATCGGCCGAAGCCGCATCGGTTACACGGATCTGGGTGGAGACATCGGCCGGGGCGAGCCCGGCGCGCAGCAGCAGATTGCGAGTCATCGCCGCGCGGTAGAAGGCCACGCGCTGCGCTTCGGAAACCGAGCGCGTCTGCGGAGCGAACGACCAGATTTCATACTTGGTGCCGGGGCGTGCCTTGCTCTTCACGAAGCCGATGACACGGGCGGAATTGGCGTCGTCATACGTCGCGGCATTGGGCGCGAAGCCGATCTTGATCAGCGTGTCGGCAGTCTTGACCTCAACACCCTTGGTGTCGTCGGCCTGCTCCACCGCCTTGACCTGAAGCTTCAGCGTATCGGGCGTCTCGCGCGTGCGGATCGAAAGGCGTTCGGCTCCGTCGGTCACTGTGGGTGCACGCAGCACCGCGCCCAGTTCGGCGACCGCCGTGCCAGCCTCTGCATCGCGCGGAGAAAGGACCGTTGCGGCCCCCGGTGCGCAGGCTACGGGCGCGCCGGGCTTGCCCTGCTTGCCGGTCTTCTGCTGCTCCTGCTGCTGGACCAGCTGCTGCTTGAAATTGGCGATCACGCGCTGCGAAAGCTGCATCACCGCCGCGCTCATGATCACAAGCAGGAAGGTCACCACCATGATCACGGTGGTGAGCACGTCCACAAAGGCCGGCCAGTGATTGACTTCGCCATCGGCGGATGCCCCTGCCACGTCATGTTCCCTTCAGGCGGCGGGCGGGAATGCGCGCCGTCATGCTTAATCGGCCATAAGCCATCGTGTTTAAGGGGCGGGGCGGGCGCGCTCAGGCAGCTTCCCTAGGGGGCTGTTTACCATTGGCTTGCCCATTGGCCTGCCCGCCCGCCGACGCACTTTGCGCGGCCAGTTGGGCAAGCACTTCGGCCTTGGGCCGGTCTGCGACGATGCGGCCGTCCTCCATCCAGATCACGCGGTCGACGATCTCGAGCAGTGCCAGCCGGTGCGTTGCCACGATCAGGGTCTTGCCACGGGTGGCCTCGGCCAGGCCTGCAATGACCGCCTGCTCGCTGCCCACATCGAGCGCGGCGGTGGGCTCATCCAGCAGCAGCACGGCGGGATCGCGCACCAGCGCGCGGGCCAGCAGCAGTGATTGGCGCTGCCCGCCCGAAAGCGCGGTGCCGCGCGCACCCACCTGCCGCATGTAGCCTTCCGCCGTCCGCGCAACGAAGCCGTCCAGCCCCGAGCAGCGGATGGCGCGCTCGACCACTTCGGCCTCCGGCTCCGGCATGCCGAGCAGGATGTTGTGCCACACCGTGCCTTCGAAGATGGCCGCATCCTGCGCGCTGTAGATCACGTTGCGGCGCAGCTGCGGGATCGCGAAGCGCTCCAGCGCATGGCCATCGAGCGTGATCAGCCCGGTCTGGGCGGGAATCAGTCCGGCCAGCAATTGCAGCAGCGTTGATTTGCCCGAGCCCGATTTGCCGATCAGTGCCACCCGCTCGCCCTCCGCCACGCTGAAGGTGACGCCCGAAAGGCTTGGCGCGCCGCTGCCCGCAAAAGTGTGTGAAAGCCCTGCAACCCGCATCGCGCCCCGTACCGGCGCAAGGCCGACAGCGGGATCGGAAACATCCCGCTCGGGTTCGGATTGCAGCAGCCCGGCCAGCGCCTGAAACTGCGCCATGCTCTGATAGGCGCGGGCGAACAGGCTCACGGTGGCGGCCACGGGTACCATTGCCCGGCCGGTCAGAAGCACTACCGCGATCAGGGCGCCGGTGGTCATCAGCCCGGCCTTGATCTGCAGCACGCCGATCACCACGACCATCACCGTGACCAGCTGGACCAGCAGGCCCGAAGCCGATCCTGGCAGTTCGGACCAGTGCCGCACTTGCTTGCCCGTCATGGCAAAGTGATCGGAAATCAGGTTCCAGCGGCCTTCGAACAGCCCTTCAGCATGGTTGGCCTTGATCGTCGTCCAGCCGCCGGTCAGCTCCGCCGTCAGGTCGCTGCGCGCTTGAATCAGCTTGCTCGCGCGCCCGCCCGCCAGCTTGAGCGCGTGGTTGCACACCGCACCGACCAGAATGAGGCCCATCGCGCCGAGAATCGGCCCGAGCACGGTGAACCCGCCGATCGCGGCAATCAGCGCAAACAGCAGCACCACGAACGGCAGATCGACGCAGATCGTGGCGATGGCTTGCGGTACCAGCAGCGAAAGCCCCTCCAGATCACGCAACGGTGTCAGCATCGCGCCAAAGCCCACGCCGGGCGCAGGCGTGCGGGCGCGCAGCACAGAGACGACCGCGCGGTGCTGGACCGCCTGTCCCACGCGCGTCGCCACGGCATCGATGAAGCGCGCCTTGATTTTCTTGAGCAGCAGTTCGAACACCAGCACGATGATGACACCGATGGACAGCGCCCAGAGGCTCTCGATCGCAAGGTTGGGCACGACCCGGTCGTAGATCGCGCGCATGTAAAGCGGGATCGTCAGGGCACACAGGTTGAGCAGCGCGCTGGCCACCAGCATCTGCCCCAGCGGCCGCCGCTCGGCGAGATAGGCGCCTAGCAGCCAGGCTCTGGGATTGCGGCGGATGAGGTCGCGTTCGTGCGTGTCGCTCGCGCCGTTCACCGGATCTACCGGGCCGCTGTGCAGTGCTTCGCCGGCCAGCATTGGGCGCAGCGCGGCATAGGGCAGCACCTTGCGGCCCGCTGCATCGGCCACAGTCACCTCGCCCGCGCTGCCTGCCGCGAGGATCAGCACCGCGCCGCCGCCGTTCATGGTGACGATCAGCGGCAGGTCTGCCGGTTCGGGCGGGCGCTGGCCCAGCGGCCGCCAGTGCGCCTCGATGCCGATCCGCGCGAGGGCGAGCGGGGCGAGCTTTGCGGCAAGGCTATCCTGCGCCATGGGCAGCGCCGCGCTCAACGCCGCCGGATCATGCGCGATGCCCCGGACCGCCGCCAGCGCTTCCAGCGCTGCCAGCATCGGCAAGGGGGTGACGAAGGTGCTCTCAGCAGCGTTCGCCCCCAGGCCGGGTGTGCGGCGGCCGAACAGCCGTTCGATGATCCGCCCCGGCCCGGTGCGAGAGGCAGGCCGGTCGGGAGATATGTCTTGCATGGCGTTTACCCCAGTTCGGGGCGGGAGTGCCAGTTTATGGAAAACGCCGCGTGAAGC
>JBIPOH010000131.1:0-8640 GCA_044379435.1 Novosphingobium sp. | reverse complement strand
AGCTAGAGCCTCTCCACCCGCCAGAGCTGCCGGTCTCCCAGCCAGGCCCGCTCCAGCGCCGCCTCGGCAGCACGCGCTTCGAGATCATGGCCCAGCGCCCGCTCGGCCTGCGCCAGACCCCACAGCGCCCAGCCGTTGCCCGGCGCGACCAGCAGCGCCTGATGGAACGCATCGCGTGCCTCCGCCGCCTTGCCGCCCGCAAGGAGCGCCGCGCCAAGGGATTGGCCCACCGGGTAATACCAATAAGGCGGCTCCTGATAGGGGATCGTCCCCTCGATCGCCTGAGCGCGGCGATAATGCTCCGCCGCCGCCGCGAAATCCCCACGCGCATAGGCCATCCGCCCGCGCATCACGTGCTGCGCAAGATGGATCAGGTCCGTCCCCGGCACGCCTTGCCCTTCCAGCGCCTTGATCCCCGGATCGGCGGCCAGCTGGTCCATCGCCGCCAGCTCCTGCGCCAGCGCGCCCGGCTGCTTCAGCCGCGCGAAGGCCACCCCGCGCGCATAATGCCACATCGCCCGTACATAAGGCAGACGCGCATCGGGCCTGCGCAGGCCAAGGATCTGCGCCGGGCTGCCCCCTTGCGCAAAGGCAAACGAAGGCGCGGCGACCACCGCCTGCACCCAGCCCAGCTCCACCGCCTTGTCTTCCGGGATGATCCGCAACAGCTTGCGCGCCTGCGCCACCGCGAGGCCTAGATCGCCCGCCTGCTGCGCAGAGGTCACGATGAAGTGCACGTTGTGCGGATAGTACCCATAGCGATAGAGCCCGTCGTCCGGCACCCGCGCCAGATAGGCCTCGTCCGCTTTCGCCGCGGCCACGTTGGCGCGGATGGAATCCTTGTAGCGCCCGATCCGGTAGAAAATGTGCCCCGGCATGTGGACGAGGTGCCCCGCCTCGGGCAGCGCACTCAAGGCCAGCGCATCTGCAGCCTTTTCACCGCGACGCGGATCGACGTGGTTCTCCATAAGGTGAATCGCAAGGTGTGCCGCCTGCTGGTGCCCGGGATGCCGCGCCAGAACGCCTTCGACCAGCGCCACGGCCTTGTCGATCCGCACGCGCGGCTCGGCGCGGCCCGGTTGCCAATAGTTCCACTGGCTCGTGTCCATCGCCGCTTCTGCGGCCAGCACGGCCAGATCGTCGTTGCCTGGCGCGCTGTCTGCCAGCTTCAGCATGGCATCGGCATAGGCTGCGTCCAGCGCTGCCCGATCCGCCTTGGGATCCGCCGAATAGCGCGCCGCCAGCGCTGCCACCAGCGCACGGTCAAGCGCCGGTGCGCCTGCCACCAACGCCTGCGCCTTGGCCAGCGCGCTTAGCGTCGGCGCCAGCGCATTGGCCTCCATCGGCGCGTTGATATTCGGTCCCTGCACCAGCGCTTCGCCCCAGAAGCACAGCGCGCATCCGGGGGCGAGCGCCTGCGCCTTGCGAAACGAGGCGACCGCCGCCGCGTGGTTGAAGTTGTAGGCCATCAGCAAGCCCTGATCGAACCAGGGCCGCGCTTCGGCGGTCAGCCCGCCCGGCTCCAGCGCCGAACGCGGCACGCCGCCATAAAGCGGGAGCTTGCCCGAGACCACTGGCCCCATGAGCGCCGCCGCCTGCTGCAAGCGCCGCAGGAGGATCGGCGTGTTCGCCCGTGCGTTTTGCGCGCAAGCCGCCGCCGCCAGACGGGAAGGATCGAGCATGGCCAGCGCCGCCGCATCGGAGGGCGGCGCGCGATGCAGTGTGGTCGCAGCCGTGGCCGCGCCGCCCGCCAGCAAAGCCAGCCCGAGCATTCGATATATGCGCATGGTGTCCCTCCCTCGTCGCCCGGGAAGGCTCAGCCTATGCCTGCCGGGGCCGCGGCGCAATCACCGCAGCCCCGGCCGCACGGGTTTACTCGGCCGCTTCGCGCTGCGCCTCGCGCGCGAACATCTCGACCAGTTCGTCATCGGTCGCTTCGAGAAGCTTCGCCGCCCAGGTGTGGAACACCTGTCCGCCGCGCTCATTGCGGCCGAACAGAACGTCCTTCATCAGGCCGCTCTGCAGCGCTTCATGCTGGCGCTTGCCGGTCTTGTAGTCCTCGTCGCGCACCACGATTTCAAGGAAATCGAACTGCTCGTGCGCAGCCTTGATCGCCACTTCGTCGTCCGGCTTCTTCTCCATGACGTAGAACTGCGTTGTGTAGCTTTCGCCCACCTTGTCGCCGGGGAACAGCTGGCTGATCATTGCCCCGCGCAGGCCGCCGCCATAGAAGCTGGCGATCGAGATGTGCGGGAAGATCGTCCACACGCCCTGCACCAGAATGTCGTCGGAAATCTCGTCGTCGTTCAGCTGGCTGAGGTCGATCTGGCGGTCATCGCCCGAGGAAACCTTGATCGCGAACTTCGAAGGGGTGGACAGGCGCTGGTGCGGCCCGAACTCGAAGTAGTTGGCGCGGTTGTAGAAATCCGAACCGAACGTGTTCGCGTGGAGCACCGGCAGGTGGTAGAAATCGAGATAGCCGTCGTAAGCGGTCTTCCAGTTCGGGCCCGAAAGCGTGCGCTGGCTGAAGAGGTACCAGTCGTCGAACCCGAAGGCTTTCAAGAGCTCGTCATAACCGCACAGGTAATCCGCAATCGACAGCTTCGAATTGGGATCGAGCGTCGCCCAGATCAGGCCTGCGCTCTCGTAAACCGGGAACTTCGTCAGGCAGAGAGCAGCCTTGTCGACTGCGCCGAAATCCTGCGGGCTGGCCACGCCGATCAGGTCGCCGTCGTTCTTGAACGTCCAGCCGTGATAGCCGCAGGTGAAGCGATTGGCATTGCCGCTGCCCGATGCCACCGGATTGCCCCGGTGCGAGCACATGTTGAGGAATGCGCCGACCGAGCCATCGCGCTGGCGCGTGAGCAGCAGGGGCACGCCGGCAATGTCCATCGCCTTGTAATCGCCGGGATTGGGAATCTCGCACGAAGGGCCGACCATCAGCGGCAGGCGGCGGAAGATCTGCTTCTTCTCGCGCTCGAACAGCGCCTCGTCGGTATACGTCGAGGCGGGAATGCGCACGACTGCGTCCGCCAGTTCCATCGTCCCGGCATCACCGTGGGCGATAAGCGAACGGGTCATTTCGATCAGCTGTTCACGTGACATGGCAGAGTCCTTCAGGTCCTTGGCCTCGAATCCCGGGGCAGGGCTTTTCCGGTGTACTGTGATCTCCGGCAGCCCTGCCTGCAATTGTCATTTTTGCTTGTGAGCATCACCGCGACAAATGCTCATTCAAAAGCTTGTGGAAGTGCCGGATCTTCGTCTCGCCGTAGTTGGCGAAGACGATTTCCTTCGACTTGATCGACTTCATCCCCCGCTGCACGTGCGGCAGATTGACCACATCCTGATTGAAGACCTTGGCCAGCATGCCCAGTTCCGGAGCGTCGCAATAGTCATCATCGAAGTCCAGCCAGTGGACCTTGGCGGGGGCCGGGCGCTGCTCGCCCTGCTTCACCGGCATCATGAACATCGTCTCGTGGATGCACTCCTCCGGATTGTCACCCAGCGGGCGGAAACGGTAGAAAATGGGGTTAAGGCACCCCCACGGGCTGATGTTGGGGAAAATGTTGTAATAGATCGTGTCGACGAACTCGGCGTCGGACATGGTATCCACCTCGCCCCCCAGCACCTTGCGCCAGCGCTCGCGCGCCTCGTCCGCCATGGCCCCGCGCCGGCCTTGCACCGGGCCGCTGGTGGTATGATCTTCCTCCAGTTCCCAGCCTTCGGGCAGGCGTCCGCCCACCCAATCGCACAGCTGCACATCGGCGTGGTCGAGCGCGCCCTCGATATGGTGCGCCTGATGGTCGAAGATCCCCGTCCGCCCATCGCGCGCGGTCACCTTCACGCGGTCTTCGCTCAGCCGCTCATACACGTTCCCCGAAAGCGCGTGACGCACCTTGGCATAAGTCTTGGCGCCTTCCAGCGGCTCTGCCACCAACGCCGGGTTCACGTGCGGGCTGAGCAGGCCATTCGCCGAAATCGCGCGCGACATGTTGCCGAACACGTCATACTTCGAATTGGCATCGCCCATCTCATCGAGCAGCGTCGGATGCGTCGCCACCACGTGATAGGCCTCCATGAAGGCCTCCTGCGCCACCTTCCAGTTGCAGCGCAGCTTCTTCGCCACGTGCACCGCCTTGTAGCGCCGCTCGAACCGGATCGGCTCGAAGTGCCGGTCGATGTCGCCGAGGAAGTCCTCAAGAGGCTCGGCGTTATCATCCGGATTGATGAACACCCACCCGCCCCAGCGCCCCACGCGCAGCGCCGGCAGGCTGTGCGTTTTCGCGCTGACTGAGGGAAAGTCCCACTGGCACGGCACTTCCTTAAGCGTTCCATCCATCTTCCATGCCCAGCCGTGGAACGGGCAGCGAAATTCGTGCAGCCCCTTGCTGCTTTCGGTCAGCAGCGCACGGCCGCGGTGGAGGCAGGCGTTGGGAAACGCCTTGATCTCGTCCGGCGCGGTCCGCACGATCACATAGGAAAGATGCGCAATGTCATAGACATGGCTGTCGCCCACATTCGGAATGTCGTCCTCGTGGCAAGCCATCTGCCACACCCGCTTCCACAGCCGCTCGACCTCCAGATCGAAGAAATCGCGCGAAAAATAGATGGCGGGATCAACGATCGTCGGCCCGGGCGGCAGCGGGCTTTCCTCGCGCAGGCGCGGCGGGACGGTGTGCGTGTCCATGTCCAGCAGCGCATCATAGGTGATGCCCTTGGACCGGTTGGTGCCTGTCAGCGTCTCGACCATGCTCGCTCTCCTCTTGCCCAAGCGATGATGACCCAGCACCCCGGCTGCAGGCTTTGACCTGCCTCAAATTGCTGGCCCTCAAAAATGAGAGCGCTCCGGCAGACGGAATCGACCAAGACTTGCAACTCGCGCCTCCTCGCGTACGAACAGGCGCAAACCGGAACGGACCTTCGCCGATGATTGGAAAATGCTGGAGCGCCCTGCTCACCGCCGCCGCGCTGCTGCTCGCCTCGCCCGTCAGCGCCCAATCAGCCCCTCCCCATTCTGGCCCTCCCCAATCCGCCCCTCAGGGTGAGGTCATCACCACCGGCTCGGGCAAAGTCGAAGGCTTCATCCGCAACGGCGTGCTCGAATTTCGCGGCATTCCCTACGGCGCCCCCGTTTCCGGCGATGCGCGCTGGAGCCTGCCGCAGCCCGTGCTCCCATGGACCGGCACGCTGGCCGCCATGCACTTCGGCGGCGCCTGCCCGCAGGCCGCCCGCTATGGCCTGACCGAACGCAGCGACGAGGAAAACTGCCTCACCCTCAACATCAGCCTGCCCACCACCAAGGCCGCCAAGCGCCCCGTTCTGCTGTGGATCCACGGCGGCGCCTTCGTCGGCGGCGCGGCTTCGCTCTACCGGCTGGACCAGCTCGCCAAGGGCATGGATGCCGTCGTCGTCAGCGTGAACTACCGGCTTGGCGTGTTCGGCTTCATGGCCCCGCCCGCCGGCACCTCCGGCGCAGGCCATGTCCTGGGCCTTGAGGACCAGCGCCTCGCCATGCGCTGGGTGAAAGCCAATATCGCGGCCTTTGGCGGCGATCCGGATAACATCACCATCGCGGGCGAATCCGCCGGTGCCGCCTCGGTCTGCATGCACCTCATGGCCAGTGCCGAAACGCGCGCCCTATTCCGCCGCGCCATTATCCAGAGCAGCGCCTGCGGCACACCCCTGCGTGCGCTGCCCCAGGCCGAAATGTTCGCCGCCAAAGTGGCAAAGGAAGCGGGCTGCCCCAACCAAGCCAATGCCCCCGCCGCGCTGCTCGCCTGCCTCAAGGCCATCGAACCGCAGAGCCTGATCGCCGCCGGTGCCCGCGCAGCCAGCGGCGAACTGCTCGCCTTTGCGCCCTTTATCGGCAGCGCCACGATCCCGCGCCCCACGCTCGGCGCCTTGCAGGCTGGCGATTTCGCCCGCGTGCCTATTCTCTATGGCTTCACGCGTGACGAGATGCGCCTCTATGTGGGCTATGATGTGCAAGGCGGCGCGAAGATCACCCCCGAAACCTATCCCCTCGCCGTGCGGGCCATCTATGGCGACAAGACGGACAAGGTTCTGGCCCGCTATCCCCTGAAACCCGGCGAACACCCCGCCGAAACGCTGGGTTCGCTGATGACGGACTTCATGCCCGGCCTCGGCATCACCCACTGCATGATGCTGGAAAGCAGCCGCCTGCTGGCCGCGCATACCCCGGTTTTCCAGTGGGAATATGCCGATCGCACTGCCCCGGTACGCGGCGTCTCAATCCCGATCAGCCCCGAACCCGGCTTCAATCTCGGCGCGGTCCATTCGGCAGAGCTTAACGCCCTGTTCCCGGGCTTTTCCAACACCGCCGCAATGACCGCACCCGATCTTGGCCCGGCCTCGCAGGCGCTGGCTGATGTAATCCTGACCAGCTGGGCGGCCTTCCTGCGCGGCAATCCAAGCCCTCAGGAATGGCCTGCCACGCGCCCCGGCTCGCTGATGCGTTTTGAGCCTGCCGCCATCCGCCCGGTGGATGCCTGGGCCGAGTATCAGTGCGATTTCTGGCGGTCTGAATATCCCGCTTTCTTCGGTCAATCCGCAAAGGAACCCAAATGAACACTGCCATCGTCACCGGCGCCGCGCAGGGCCTCGGCCTCGTCACCGCCCGCCGCCTCGCCGCTGCTGGCTACCGCGTCGTCCTCACCGATATGCAGGACGTGTCCGCGCAGGCCGCGTCCATCAGCGGTGCAGCCATCGGCATCAGCGGCGACGTCTCCAGCGAAGCCTTCGTCGAAGACATGGCCGGGCGCATCGCCAAGGACTTCGGCGGCGCGCAGGTGCTCGTCAACAATGCCGGGATCAGCCTGATCCAGCCCGCCGAGGATACCACCCTCGATCAGTGGCAGAAGATGATGGCGGTGAACCTGCAAGGGCCCTTCCTCCTCTGCCGCGCCTTCGGCCGCCAGATGCTGAGCGCGGGCAAGGGCTCGATCGTCAATGTCGCCTCGGTCGCGGGCCTTGGCGGGGTGATCCACCGATCGGCTTACAACACCTCCAAGCACGGCCTCATCGGCCTCACCCGCACCCTCGCGGGCGAATGGGGCGGGCGCGGCGTGCGCGTGAACGCCGTCTGCCCCGGCTGGATCAAGACCGAGATGGACGTGAAGGACATGGGTTCGGGCGCCTACGACGATACCGATATCATCAACCGCGTGCCGATGGCCCGCTTCGCCATGCCCGAGGACGTGGCCGAAGGCATCGCCTTCCTCGCGTCAGACGCGGCGTCCTTCATCAACGGCGTGAGCCTGCCGGTCGACGGCGGCTGGACCGGCGACATCAGCTGGGACAGCCTTCGCCTGAAAACGCGGGGGTGATCGCAGTTCCTCCGCCGAGTTCGCTCGTGGAGGGGAACCACCGAAGGTGGTGGAGGGGCACTCACCACACACGCCAAGCCCCAAAGAAACTAAAAAAGGCCTCCGGGGATGCAAGAGACCGAAGCCCAGCTCCCCGGCCACCGAAAGCGCCTACGGTTCTCCCGTTTTTTCAAAGCATGAATGATGAGACGGACCATCGCCGCCAGAGGTGGCAGAATGCTATGCCCTCGCGCCTGCAAGCGACACTTGATCGCACAATGCAGAAGCGTCAGGCTAATTAGTATTGGGTTTGGGTGACGGGGTATGTGAGCGCTTCAAAATTGCCACATGCGTCGCCGTAGCCCAAAATGGATATAACACCCCTCAAGTATCGACTCAGGCAGATGCATTGACATTGGTTAGAAAAATGTGCGGAATGCGCGAATGCTGTACTTTGCAACAGAATTTCCAATCAAGCGGTTCGAAAACAAGGCGCGCTTTCCCGCCGAGGTTTTTGCTTGGCTTCGAGGAATGCGGGCCAGTACCGTTCTTACGGCAACGTCTGAGCAAGAACTCGATGGAGAGAATGTCTATCTGATCGCCGAATCAGGCGAGGAATTGCGAATGCGCGAGCTCAAGCGCAAGGGCGACTGGGCAGCAATTGGATTCCAGCACGATATGCCAGACGACGTAGGTCGAGTTTGGCGGACAGAAGGGGTGCTTCGCCGGGGAGAGGTTAATGCCGAGCAGGATTTGATCCGCTTCAGAACCCAGTGCTTGGCGAAGCATCCAGGAGCGTTCCTTGAAACTCCAAAGAAGCCCTACATAGTAAAGGCCCTTCTGAAGGAGCTATGGAGTGGCCTTGATGGCGAAATCGACGTCTGCGACGAGCCTCTTTGGCTCGACGACAACGACGAGGATTTGGCACTCGCGGAGCGCGTCATCTCGGGGACAGCGAGCAGTAGGCTTCCAATCGTGTATGCCTCAGCGACCGGCCATGAACATTGGCTCCTCACGGTGGACGAGCTTATGAAGCTAGCCTACGATCTGGGTGGCGTTGCGCATGTTGTGGTCGAGCCCAACCGGAGTTTCTCGATGCGCCTGCGCGATGCGAGCGAGGGTCGTAACGTATACAATGGCGCGCTAGGCATAGCCATGCCACAGCACGGCTTCATACGCCGACTTTTCCTAGGCCCCCAATTTGAGAACCCGTTCGACCTAGTCGAGGGCGTTAGGGCGGCGGCGCTGCGGCTGAGGAGTTTCATGCCTTCGGTTGGCTGGGATTGGACTGACTTGCAAGAGCATGTGCTGAGAT
>JBIPOH010000130.1:0-8649 GCA_044379435.1 Novosphingobium sp. | reverse complement strand
CGGGGGTTTCAGCCTCGGCCCCGGCGGCCTGCGCCAGTGCCGCATCGGCCATCATGAGGGCAGCAAGGGCCGTGCCCGCTGCAAAGAGGTTGGCGCTGCGCCTGATCATTGTCTGGAAACTCCCCTATAATGGCCCGCGTCTGCCTGCGCGACGCGGAGTCCCATTCGGGCACAGGCTATGGGCAGCGGGGGGATCGCCTATTGACCTGATCTGGCAATGCAGCTGGGCATTGCACGATACTGCATATTCGGGCCCGCGCCTGTGCATGGTTGGCCAAAAATGCCAAGGCTGCTCGCGGCAGTACGGCCAGGCGGTCCGTGCACCCGCGTGGCAGGCATCGGGAAGTGCTTTAGGCGATCCCCTGCTTTCCCGGCGAGAGGATGTGGTTGGGATCGAGCGCCTGCTTGATCCGGGCATTGAGCGCGCGGTTCGCATCGCCATACTGCTGCGCGACGAGGTCCATCGTGTTCACCCCGGTGCGGTAGCTTGCCCAGCCCCGCGCGCCGAAGCGGGTGATCATCTCGCGGATGCAGTCGTCGGCCTTCTTTTCTTCGGCCGGATCGTCCTTGTCGTACTGGATGAAGATCAAGTGATGCAACTCGCGCCCGCCGATGGCGTAGGCGACTGAGTAGTCGAAGCCGTACTTGCCGAGGATTTCCTTCGCCAGTTCGGTCTGCTGCTGCGTTTCGATACCCTTGGCCGGCGCAACGGGGGCAAAGCAGCACATCCCGCCGCCGCGCCAGCGCATGATGCCCTTTTCCTCGAGCGTGAGCTGGCCGCTCATCAGGTTCTTGTGATGCTGGAACCACTTGTTGCCGCCCATCTCGGCCTCGGTGAGCACCTCGCCGCCCGAAGCCTCGAACGCGCGGCGCACGATGGGTTCGATCGCGGCAATGATCTCGTCGGTGCCATAGAGCGCGAAATAGGTGTTCCACATGCCGAGGCCGTGGCTTTTCGCGAAATCGCGCACGACATCCTCGGGAATGCTTTCCGGCTTGTCCCACAGCTCCTCGCGGCGGTGGAACATCGCGATCTGATAGGCCGCGCCCATCATCAGCACGACATTGGGGATGAGGTTGTTCATCCGGAACGGGCGCATCGCATCGACGATCTTCGCCACGTCCGTCATTTCATTGTGCCGCACCATGAACGGCTTGAACGCGGGCGGCTTCGGCATCAGCCAGAAGCCCATTTTCGTTACCACGCCGAAGTTCGACTGCGTGAAAATGCCGTCCAGATACGGGCCGTAGCCCCACTTGAACGCCTGCCAGGTGGTGGAGTTCTTCACGCTGCCCATACCCGTGCGCACCACGGTGCCGTCCGCCAGCACCACTTCCATGCCGCACTGCATGAAGAAGTGATCGCCATAGGGAGTGTAGCCCACGCCGCGCTCCAGCGTATTGCCGACCGGCGAGACGATGGGCCCGACCGTTGGCACATCCAGCCAGTACGGCAGGTTGTTCGCCTCCAGATAGTCGTGCAGATCCTGATAGGTCACGCCCGGTTCGACCAGCGCCGTGCCAAGCTCGGCGTCGATCGCGATGATCCGGTTCATCCGCTTCATATCGAGGATCATCTGCCCGCTGCTGGCGGGGGTGGCGCAGCCATAGCCCATGTTCTTGCCCGTCGAGACCGTCCACAGCGGCAGCTTGTACGTGTTGGCAATCTTCAGGATCGCCTGCACTTCTTCCACCGAAGCCGGGGCCACCGCACCCGAGGGCAGGTGTTCGTGCCGGGGATCGGGGGTGAAGCTCTTGGCATAGGGCAGCGTGCTTTCGGGATCGGCAAAGACCCATTCCGCGCCGACCACCGCGCGCAGTTCCTTCACTGCGGCAGCAAAGGCCCCGGCATCGAGGTGCGCGGGGAGCTGGCGCGGCCCATCGAGCGGCGAGGCAAACGCGCGTGTGCCCATGAGCGCGGCACCCACCGCACCGGTGCGGATCACGTCGCGGCGGCTGATACCGGTCATTCGCCCTTCTCCTTCGGATCGGCTTTCGAGGCGTTGATCCACTTTGCCAGCATGGCCAGTTCGGCATCGCTGATCTCGGTCGGGCGGAAGGCCGGCATCGCCCGCTGCCCGCGCCTGACATAGAGCGCGATCAGTTCGGGCGGCAGACCGCGCCCGCGGATGATCGGGGCGACATGCTGGCCGTGGCAATAGCCGCAGGTCTTGGCGTAGACGGCTTCGGGCGCGCGCGGCGGCGCAGGTGGGGCGGCGCCAACCAGCGCAGCGGCGGCAAGCATGAGCGCAATGGCACCGGCAAGGCGCCGGCATAATGCCGAGGCAGGCATGGCAGTCTCCCGAACCCACCGGCCTGTCTCGGGCCGGACAGCTGGCTTGCATCCACGCCCGGTTAAATCAATCGAACGTTTTGCAAGATTGATGTTTGGCTAACTGCAATCTTGCAAGGCGTCAAGTTGCATCCTCGCGCGGCATGGCCAGCGCGGGTAGCGCCCTGCGCGCAATCTCGCGCGCACCGGGCCCGTTCACGCCGAGCCCGCGCAGGATGATCTCGGCGACAGCCTCGGGATAATCCGTGTCCCTTGCTTCGCGCAGCATCGTCGAGATCGCGGCAATCGTCGTGCCGAGCACGGCATCGCGGCCGAGCGCGCTGTCGGCAATCGCGAATTGCCCTGCTGCCATGCCCTCGGCGACTGTCTGCTCGGCCTGCCGGTAGGTTTCCGCGCCGAAGATGATCCCGCTCGCGCTGAGATTAAGCATGGAGCGTCCCCAGCCGGGCACATTGCGCACGCGGTGCAGATAAAAACGGATCGCCGCCGCTGCTCGCTCGCGCGCATCCGCCAACCGCGAGACGGCCTCGTTTACCGCCGTCAGGAACTCGTGCGTTACCTCATAGCTCACCGCTTCGCGCAGTTCGCCCATGCCGGAGAAGTGATCGTAGAACGTCGTGCGGGTGATCCCGGCGCGCTGCACCACATCCTCGATGCGGGCGTAGAGGCCTTCTTCCTCGCCGCACAATTCGAATGCGGCTGCGATGATCCGGGCGCGGGTCCGGGCACGGCGCACTTTGCCCAGCTCCATGCGCCGCACCTTGTCGGATCTGCCGTCTGCCACCGTGTACCTCAAGTTCTGCCAGCGCAGCCCTCATAGGGACCAATTCGCAGGTCTCCAATCCGGCACAAGCGCGCCGGGTGGAGGCCAGCATTCAGCAGGTACGGCCAACGCGCGCCGGTGGTGGCCGGCGCGCGCCTTGATCACAAGATGAGGAAGTCCGACAGGGCCAGCGTCGTCACACCTTGCAGGATGGCCACAAGGATCGGCTCATCGACGACGCCCGATCCGTCCCGGTCCAGCCAAAGGCGCGACGTGTCGGTATCGAAGTGCAGGTTCGGTGCCGCCCCGCCCGATGAAATGCCCGCACCGCTGCTGAACGTCATGTTGGTGCCGAACACGAACTTGTTGATTTCCAGCTTGTCGGTGCCGCGCTTGAAATCGGTGATTTCATCGGCTTGCCATGCAGAACTGCCATAATTGTAATCAGCCCGCAGGATGAACGTGTCGGCACCGTCGCCGCCGGTCATGATGTCGGACCCTGCGCCGCCGTCGATGCGGTCATTCCCGGCGCGGCCATCGAGCGTGTCGTCGCCGCTGTTGCCTTCAAGGACGTTGGCCCTGGCGTCGGCCAGGATCATGTCGTCCGAGTAGGACCCTTCAAGGTTTTCGACGCTGGTGAAGCGGTCGCCCAAGGCGCCGCCATCGTTTTTCGACTGTGTGGTGAGGTCGATCAGCACCGAGTTGAAGGTGTTGGCATAGCTGGCCTTGTCGGTCCCATCTCCGCCGCTGATGGTGTCGGCGCCGAAATCGAAATCACCGACATAGAGGAAGTCGTTGCCGGCCTCGCCCAGCAGCTTGTCCGCTCCGTTGCCGTTATAAAGATAGTCGTCACCCGATCCGCCGGACAGCGTGTCGTCGCCAGTGCCGTTGTCGGAGAGGTAGTCGTTGCCCGAGCCACCCGAAATCGTGTCGTTGCCATCCTGGCCGTCGATCGAATCGGTCCCGGCGCCGCCGCTCAGTTTGTCATTGCCGCCACCGCCGAACAGCGTGTCGGAAAGGGCGCCGCCGACAATCGTGTCGACCCCGCTACCGCCAGCGAACTGAAGTGCTTCAAACCCGGAGATCGTCGTGCCGTTGGCCAAGCGGGTCGACGCCGTGGTCAGCGTGTATTTGATCCCCACCGTATCGCTGTTGAAGCTGAGGGCGATGGAATCCGTGCCGGCACCGCCCAGTGCCGTGTCGCCTTTTCCGATCAAGATCGTGTCGTTGCCGGCACCGCCATCGATCTTGTCGACTTCGGTCCCGGTGTCACCGCCAAGGAAATAGGCAAAGTTTGTCGAGTAGAGCCGGTCATCGCCCTTACCGCCGTTGATCGTGTCGCGGCCATTGCCGCCATAGATGGTATCACTGCCATCCTCGCCGGCCAACTGGTCGTCGCCCTCTGATCCGTACAGCGTGTCGTTGCCAACGCCGCCAAACAGCTTGTCGTTGCCGCCGTACCCTTCAAGAATGTCATCGCCGTTTTCGCCGTAGAGCGTGTCGGCAAAGCTCTGGTTGAACTCGTCGCCGTAGAGGGTGTCGCGGCCATTGCCGCCATAGAGAATGTCTCCCCCGGCCCCGCCGCGCAGCGTGTCCGCGCCGCCCAACCCTTTCAGGGTATCGGCACCATCACCGCCGAACAGCGCGTCGTCATGGCGCCAGCCGGTGAGCTTGTCGGCATTGACCGTGCCCGTGATGTTGTACCGTTCGACACCCTTAACGGTGAACCCGCCGATGGTGTAGGTCTGGCGCGGATCAAGCGCAGTGAACGTCAGCGCCGTCGTCCGTGCGGAAAAGTCGGCGATCAACTGGTCGATGCCAAAGCCCCCGTTGACCACATCGCCATTCATTTCGGTGGTGTTGCCGACATAGAGCGTATCGTTGCCGGAACCGCCGGTCAGCTCATCCTTGCCCATGCCGCCATACAGCGCGTCATCGCCGGAATCGCCGAACAGCTTGTCGTTGCCGGCCTCGCCATAGATGGTGTCGTTGTTGAAGCCGCCACGGATGGTATCCGCCCCGCCTGCTTCGGGTGTGGTGAATTCGTTGGAAAGCCGGTCGCCGTAGATCCAGTCGGCACCAAAGCTGCCGTTGATTTGGTCCGCTGCAAGGCCGCCATAGATGTAATCGGCCAGACTTGTGCCGTTAAGGGTATCTATATCTGCGGTGCCATTGATCGTTGCCATCATCATTCATCCCCACCGTTGAACGCGTCATGATATCGCGAGTCGTGATAAAGACTAGCGCGACTTGACCGTCCATACCATCATCCGGTCCCGGTGCTCGGGAGCAGAAATGGCCAAGTGATCACGCCGAAAATGGCCAACGCTAACGCCAGACAACTGCTTGCAGATCAGAGGATCGCTGATCGGATTTTCCAGCTTCCAGCACGCGGTAGACGTTGCAAACGGGGGGTGTGCAGCGGTCCTGCGGACAGGGTGGCGAGAGCCTTCAAATTGCCGGTTATTCCTGTTTTTTCAGAGATTTGAACGGAGCTTGTCAGCGTTTATGGTTACGCACAAGGTTAGTAATTTGGGTATCTCGATTGGGGCGGTCAGTTGGCTTTCGGGGGTTCATCGGAGCGGCTGGAATCGAGGGTCGCGCAAGGCCGCAAGGCGTCCGGACGGACAGAATTCCATTGTCAGCGATGACTGTATTTTTTGGGATGATCGCACCTTTTTTAAGAATGATAACTGCATTTGTAATCTCGCGCGTGAGGCCTTGGGAACACCTCAGCGCACCTGTCCTCCCATCGCCTCTTTAACCGTGATGCCGGACATGGCACATCGCTTTGCGGGAGAGCATGACCGATGACCTGGCAAGCCGAGATCGATGAACTGCGCCGCCGCGAGGCGATGGCCGAGCAGATGGGGGGCGCGGACAAGGTTGCGCGGCAGCATAGCCGGGGCAAGCTGGATGCGCGGGCGCGGATCGCCGGGCTGGTCGACGCCGGATCGTTTCGCGAGATCGGCAAGATCGCGGGCAAGGGGCACTATGATGCGGCAGGCGATCTGATCGGTTTGAGCGCTTCAAACCTGATCTTCGGGCGCGCCCATATCGAAGGCCGCCCGGTGGTGGCTTCGGCCGATGATTTCACTGTACGCGGCGGGGCGGCGGATGCGGCGATCTATCGCAAGTTCACCCAATGCGAGAAAATGGCGCACACGCTGGGCATCCCGATCATCCGTATGATCGATGGCACAGGCGGCGGCGGATCGGTGCGCACGCTGGAGGAGATCGGCGCGACGTATGTGCCCGCCGTGCCGGGCTGGTCGGATGTGATCCGCAATCTCGATAGCGTGCCCGTGGTCGCCCTCGCGCTCGGGCCGACGGCGGGGCTGGGCGCGGCGCGCGTGGTGGCGAGCCACTATTCGCTGATGGTGAAGGGCCTCTCGCAGCTGTTTGCCGCCGGACCTGCGGTGGTCGATGCGCTGCCCGGTCAGAGCGGGGGCGAAGCGAACGACAAGGAAAGCCTTGGCGGCAGCGCGATCCACACCCGCAACGGCGTGGTGGACGATGAAGTGGCGAGCGAAGCCGAGGCCTTTGCACGCGCACGGCGCTTCCTCTCCTATCTGCCCAGCCGCGTCGGCCAGCCCGCCCCGCGCACCGCGCCGCATGATGCGACGGATCGGCGCGAGGACTTCCTGCTTTCCGCCGTGCCGCGCGATCCCAAGCAGGTCTATTCGATGCGCCGCGTGGCCGAAGCCGTGGCCGACAAGGGCAGCGTGTTCGAGATGGGCCGCCAGTGGGGGCGCGCTGCGATCACGGCGTTTGCCCGCTTCGATGGCTGGCCGGTGGCGCTGCTGGCCAGCGATCCATCGTTTCTGGGCGGATCGTGGGAAGCGCGCACGTCGGAAAAGGTGGAGCGCTTCGTCAAGCTGGCCGATCAGTTTCGCCTGCCGATCATTCATCTGGTGGACAATCCCGGCTTCATGATCGGGCGCGCCGCCGAAATGAGCGGGACGATCCGCTACGGCGTGCAGGCGATGAACGCGATTTACCGCGCGAGCGTGCCGCTGGCCTCGATCATCGTGCGGCGGGCCTATGGCATTGCCGGCAGCGCGATGAGCAATGCGGATGCGTTCCAGTATCGCTTCGCCTGGCCTTCGGGTGATTGGGGCAGCTTGCCGATCGAGGGCGGCATCGAAGTGGCCTACAAGGCGGAGATCGAGCAGGCCGAAGACCCGGCGGCGCACCTTGCCCTGATCCGCGAGCGGCTGAACAAGGTTCGCTCCCCCTTCCGCACCGCCGAACATTACGGCGTGGAAGACATCATCGACCCGCGCGATACGCGCCCGCTGCTGTGTGAATTTGCCGAGCTGGCGTGGAGCAAGCTGGGCGGGGATCAGCTCGGCAGCGCTTGAACCGTCTTTTAGCAGAGCTGGACGAGCCAGCCTCCCTCACGCGAAAGGCCCGCAATCAGAGGTGATTGCGGGCCAGTCGGTTCGGTACTTCAGGCTACGCCCGGATTACATGGCGGTGGCCATGAGTTCGGGATCGAGCGGCGCGATCGGGCTTACGATCATGGGCTCGGTCATTTGACCGCCAAGATCGCTATCGCTCGCCGTGTTGTCTTCCTCAGCGGCAGCGGCGCTGCCCCCTTCGAAGGCTGCGAGGGCTTCGCCCAGCGCCGTGGCCAGAGCTTCGTCACCACCGAGGTTGAAGTCGTCGATGCTCACCGTTTCGACATCCTTCAGGCTCATCGACTGGTCGCCGATGTTGATGAGCAGGTCCGATCCGTCGCGGCTGATGCTGATGGGGCTGCCGATGTTGTTGGCATCTGCGTACAGTTCGATCAGATCTTCGCCCGAGATGAAGTCGTCCACCTGGTCGCCGTCGCCGAAGACGAAGGTGTCTTCGCCGGCACCGCCGCGCAGACGGTCTGCACCTTCCCCGCCATCGAGGTAGTCGCTGCCCATGCCGCCCTCGAGACGATCGACACCGGCTCCGCCATCGAGATGGTCGTTGCCCGAACCACCGCGCATACGATCATCGCCGTCCATGCCCGCCATGCGGTCATGGCCCGAGGCACCGGAGATCCGGTCGTTGCCTTCCATGCCGACCAGACGGTCATTGCCTTGAGCGCCCAAGATACGGTCGTGCCCTTCATCGCCGACCAGATCGTCCGAACCCTTGGTGCCTTGCAGCAGCATGTCACCAGCGGGGGCGTCCGGGGTCGTCGGCTCGGTCACTTCGTCCATGTTCACGATGTCCTGCGGGCGCAGATCACCGATGATGGTGTCCTGGCCGCCGTTCGAGGTGAACACGATGCGGTGCGCGGATTCGAGGGCCGAAATGTCGACCGTGTCGTTGCCGGCGTTACCGTCGATGGTGATCGTGTTGAAGTTCAGGCTCGTCTGGTTGAAGTCGCCGACCACCGAGATGCTGTCACCCGCAACGTTGCCGCCAGCGGCTCCGCCAGGAGAGGTGACACGCAGCGTGCTGATGATGATTTCCTCGATGTTGTCGAGTTCGCTCATCACGCTGCCGTTGCGGGTAATGACGATTTCAGTGTTGGCATTCAGCGTCAGGGTGGGATTGGCACTGAGCGCAGCGGCGCGGGTGTAGATCACGAAGGCTTCTGCCGTCGCGA
>JBIPOH010000128.1:0-8696 GCA_044379435.1 Novosphingobium sp. | reverse complement strand
GTGTCGGAAAGGGCGCGGGGGCTCGCCGCAGCGGCGGCTGGGGCATGTGGCGATTGCGGTTTATGGAGAGGCCTTTGCGACGGCGGATACGGAGTTCTTCCGTGACGGCAGCGACCGGCGCGGGCGGCAGAGCCAGAGCTGGGTGAAGTTTGCGGACGGCTGGAAGGTCGTCTCGGCGCATGTCAGCCTTGAGGGGGGCACGTCATGACGGCGCTGTTCGAACACAGTCCGTGGATCGAGGCGCGCGCCGATGCCCTGCCTTCGAGCGGTGATCGGCATGCCGACCTCATGGAAGTGGTCCGCGGGGCGACGCCCGAGGAGCAGCTCGCCCTGATCCGCGCGCATCCGGAACTGGCCGGGAAGGCCGCCATCGACCGGACGCTGACCGAAGCTTCGGCGGCGGAGCAGGCCAGCGCGGGGCTCGACCGGTTGAGCGAGGCGGAGTTTGCGCGGTTCCACGCGCTGAACGGAGCCTACCGCGAAAAGTTCGGATTTCCGTTCATCATCTGCGTCCGGCTGACTGATAAAGCAGGGATTTTGGCGGCAATGGAAGCGCGGCTGGCCCAGACCCGCGAGACCGAGATCGCCACTGCTATTGCCCAGATCGGCGAGATCGTGCGGCTTCGTCTGGGAGATATGGGCCTGGAGGACGCGCGTTGACGATCGACTGGGCCGAATGGCTAAATCTGGCGATCCGCTGGTTCCACCTGACGGCCGGGATCGCGTGGATCGGCTCGTCGTTCTACTTCGTGTGGCTCGACAACCACCTCGTGCCGCCCAAGATCGGTGAGGCTTCGGGCGAGGTTTGGTCGGTCCATGGCGGCGGGTTCTATCACAAGCAGAAATATCAGGTCGCGCCGCGCCAGATGCCGCAGGACCTGCACTGGTTCAAATGGGAAGCCTATACCACCTGGCTGACCGGCTTCCTGCTGCTGGTGCTGGTCTACTGGGTGGGCGCGGCGAGCTTTCTGATCGATCCGGCCAAGGTCGCGCTGACGCCGCTTCAGGCCTCAGGGATCGGCGCGGCGGCGCTGGCGATAGGCTGGCTGGTCTATGATGGGCTGTGCCGCTCGCCGCTGGGGCGCGATGACCGCCTGCTGGGCGCGGTGTGGTTTGCGGTGCTGGTGGGGGCGGCATGGGCGCTGTGCCAGATCTTCAGCGCGCGCGGGGCCTTCCTGCATGTGGGGGCGATCATTGGCACGGCGATGGTCGGCAACGTGTTCTTCGTGATCATTCCCAACCAGCGCAAGGTCGTGGCCGCGCTGGTGGCTGGCGAGGTGCCCGATCCGGCGCTGGGCAAGGCGGCCAAGGCGCGCTCGCTTCACAACAATTACATGACCTTGCCAGTGCTGTTTGTGATGATCAGCCATCATTACGCGATGACTTACGGCGCGCAGCGGCCCTGGCTGGTGCTGGCGCTGCTGGGGCTGACGGGCGTGGCGGTGCGGCATGCGTTCAACTTGCGGCACCGGGGCCAGCCGCTGGGCCGCGCGATCCTTGTCGCAGCGGGGCTGGCGCTGGTGAGCGTGACGTATGTTTCGGCGGAAAAGGCAGGCGAGGCGAAGGCGGCGCAGGGCGGCGCGGCAGACTGGGCCAGCGTGGAGCCGATCCTCCAGAAGCATTGCGTCTCCTGCCATGCCGCGCGGCCCACCAGCGATCAGGTGACGGCCCCGCCGCTGGGGGTCATGCTCGATAGCGAAGCCCATGCCCGCCAGTTTGCGGCGCGGGTGAAGCAGGTGGCGGTCGAGATCGAGATCATGCCGCTGGGCAACACGACCGGGATGACCAAGGCCGAGCGTGCGGCGCTGGGCCGTTGGATCGATGCAGGAGCTGAGTGATGGCGACGCTTTCAACCCATGTGCTCGATACCATGCAGGGCAAGCCCGCCGCGGGCGTGCAACTGTGGCTTGAGGACGCGGGCGGGGAGGCGCTGTTTGCGGGCGAGACCAATGCGGACGGGCGTTGCCCCGGCATGCCGGAATTGGTGCCGGGCCGTTATGCACTGACCTTTGCAGTGGCGGAATACTTCGCGGGCGAGGGCGTGGCGCTGGCCGATCCGCCGTTCCTTGGCGATGTGCGGATCGCTTTTGGCGTGGCGGAAGACGGCCATTATCATGTGCCGCTGCTCGTCTCGCCGTTCGCCTATTCAACCTATCGGGGGAGCTGAGCCGTGGCGGTGCGCTTTCTCCTCGATGGCGCGGTGGTCGAACTGGCCGAGCCTGATCCGACAGGCACCCTGCTGGAAAGCTTGCGCGGGCCGCTGCGCCGCACCGGCACCAAGGAAGGCTGCGCGGAAGGCGATTGCGGGGCCTGCACGGTGCTGGTGGGCGAAGCGCAAGGGGACCGCGTGGCATGGCGCGCGGTGAATGCCTGCATCCTGTTTTTGCCGATGGTGCACGGCAAGGCGGTGATGACGGTCGAGAGCCTTGGCGTCAGGGGGCAACTCAATCCGCTGCAGGCCTGCATGGCGGCGAATGGCAGCTCGCAATGCGGGTTCTGCACACCGGGCTTCGTGATGTCGTTGCAGGCCCGCGCGATTGGCGCGCTGGGAAGCGAACTGCCGGTGGCAGATGCGATCGCGGGGAACCTGTGCCGCTGCACTGGCTATGGGCCGATCCTTGAGGCGGGCGAGGCTGTGCCGGCCCTCCCGCAGGATGATGCTGGGGTGCTGGCGGACCTTTCGGGGCTGACCGGGGATGCGATGCTTTCCGGGACTTTCGAGGGACGGCAGTGGTTTGTGCCGCGATCCTCGGACGAGTTGCTCGATATATTGGCTGCACACCCGAAAGCGCGGATCGTGGCCGGGGCGACCGATGTCGGCCTGTGGGTGACCAAGGGGCTGCGCGATCTTGATTGCCTCGTGTTCATTGGCGATGTGGCCGATCTTAAGGCGATTGCCGAAACGCCCGAAGGCGTGCGGCTGGGCGCTGGCGTGCGCTATGCCGAGG
Source organism: Novosphingobium sp. (assembly GCA_044379435.1). Taxonomy (GTDB): domain Bacteria; phylum Pseudomonadota; class Alphaproteobacteria; order Sphingomonadales; family Sphingomonadaceae; genus Novosphingobium. The sequence goes on along the minus strand of JBIPOH010000128.1, from coordinate 5,748 downwards.
CGCATGGCGCGCTGGCGCGGCTCCATCCCGATCTGGGCGAACTCGTGCGGCGGATCGGGGGGCTGCAGGTGCGGTCCTCGGCCACGGTTTGCGGCAATATCGCCAATGGTTCGCCCATCGGCGATGGCCCGCCCGCGCTGATCGCGCTGGGGGCGGAATTGACGCTGCGGTCGGCAGCGGGGCGGCGGACCATGGCGCTGGAGGACTATTTCCTCGACTACGGAAAGCAGGACCGGCAGCCGGGAGAGTTTGTCGAAAGCGTGTTCGTGCCGCGTCCGCAAGCCGGGGCGGTGGTGTATGTTTCCAAGCTTTCACGGCGGTTTGACAGCGATATCTCGGCTGTCCTGGGCGCTTTCGTGCTGGCCATGGAGGCGGGCGTGATCAAATCGGCGCGTGTGGCCTTTGGCGGCATGGCGGCAACGCCCCGGCGCGCGGCGGGATGCGAAGCGGCGCTGGCGGGGCAGCCCTTCGACGAGGCGACGATCAGGGCGGCGGCGGATGCTTTAAAGACGGATTTCAGCCCGCTCACCGATGTGCGCGGCACGGCGGCCTACCGGATCGAGGCGGCATCGGCACTGCTTTGGCGGCTCTGGCACCGTGAGCAGGGCGTGGGCGTTTCGGTGCTCGATGTGGAGGCCTGCTGATGGCCGACAAGAATGCGCTTTCGCCGCTCTGGCCCGAAACCGCGATGCCCGCGCTGCCGCATGACAGCGCGCATCTCCATGTTGCGGGCCTTGCGCGCTATGTCGATGATGAGCCTGAACTGCCGTGGACGCTGCATCTGGCGTTCGGGCTTTCAAGTGAGGCGCGGGCGCGGATCGTGGCCATGGACTTGGCAGCGGTGCGGGCTTTCCCCGGCGTTGTCGCGGTCTTTACGGCGGCAGATATTCCGGGCGAAAACAACGTTGGCCCGATTGCGCATGACGACCAGGTGCTGGCCGATGGCGACGTCATTAGCCACGGCCAGCCGGTGTTTCTGGTAGCGGCAGAGACGCGGATGGCGGCGCGCAAGGCGGCGCGGCTGGGGGTCGTGACGTACGAGCCGCTGGAGCCTGCGATTACCGTGGAGCAGGCGCGCTCGGCGGGTTCGCGGATCGAGGCGGACCAGCGCATGGCGCGCGGCGATGTCGAACGCGCGCTGGCGGGGGCAGAGTACCGGCTGGCGGGGCGCTTGCGGATCGGGGCGCAGGATCACTTCTATCTGGAAGGGCAGGTCGCCCATGCGCGGCCGGGAGAGGACGGGCAAGTCCACGTCGTCTCCTCAAGCCAGCATCCAAGCGAAGTGCAGCATCTGGTGGCGCATCTGCTGGGCAAGAGCAGCGCTGACGTCACCGTGGAAGTGCGGCGGATGGGCGGGGCGTTTGGCGGCAAGGAAAGCCAGGCCGCGCTGTTTGCCGCCGCCGCTGCGCTGGTGGTGCACCACACCGGGCGCCCGGCCAAGTTTCGCTGCGACCGCGACGATGACATGATCGTGACCGGCAAGCGCCATGATTTCGAGGTGGATTTCGAAGTCGGCCACGACGGGGAGGGGCGGCTGGAGGCCGTTTCGCTGCGCTTTGGCGGGCGCTGCGGCGCGACGATGGACTTGTCGCCCGGCATCAACGACCGGACGATGTTCCATGCCGACAACTGCTATTTCCTGCCCGAGGTGGAGATCGTCTCGGAGCGGCTCAAGACCAACACGGTTTCGGCGACGGCGTTTCGCGGGTTTGGCGGGCCGCAGGGGATGCTGGCAATTGAGCGCGTGTGCGATGCCATCGCGGCGCGGCTGGGGCTCGATCCCCTCGATGTGCGGGAGCGCAATCTTTATGGTCCCGGGCGCGATGTTACGCCTTATGGCATGACAATCGAGGACAATATTGCGCTGCAACTTATTGCGCGGCTTCGGGAAACATCGCGCTACGATGCGCGGCAAGAGGCGATTGCAGCGTTCAATGCGGCCAATCCGGTGCTGAAGAAGGGCATCGCGCTGACGCCCGTGAAGTTTGGTATCAGCTTTACCACCACGCATCTCAATCAGGCCGGTGCACTGGTCCATGTCTATGCCGATGGTTCGATTCAGGCCAACCACGGCGGCACCGAGATGGGGCAGGGGCTGCACATCAAGATCGCACAGATTGTGGCGGATGTGTTTGGCGTGGGCGCAGACAGCGTGCGGATCACGGCCACGCGGACTGACAAGGTGCCCAATACCTCGGCCACGGCGGCGAGTTCGGGTGCGGACCTCAACGGCATGGCGGCATGGCGCGCGGCCATGGCGATCCGGGAGCGCATGGCGTATTTTCTGGCGCAGGTGTTTGGCTGCGCGGCAGATGACGTCAAGTTTACACCCGAGGGCGTGGCGGCAGGCGATGCGCGGCTGACGTTTGCCGAAGCGGCACGCAAGGCGTGGCTGGGGCGGATTTCGCTCTCGTCCACGGGGTTCTACGCGACGCCGGAAATCGAATATGACCGCGCCGCGCATCGGGGACGGCCGTTCTACTACTTCGCCTATGGCGCGGCAGTTTCCGAAGTGGTGGTCGATACGCTGACGGGTGAGCACAAGGTGCTGGCCGTCGATATTCTTCACGATGTGGGGCGCTCGCTCAATCCCGCCATCGATCGGGGTCAGATCGAAGGCGGTTTCGTGCAGGGACAGGGCTGGCTGACGACCGAAGTGGTGGAGTGGGATGCCAAGGGGCGGCTGCTGAACCATTCGCCCGCAACCTACAAGGTGCCGACCGCCTCTGACCGCCCGCGGCATATGCGGATCGACTTGTGGGAGGGCGAGAACGTGAAGCCCACGATCCATCGTTCGAAGGCCGTTGGCGAGCCGCCGCTGATGCTCGCCAATTCGGTGTTCTGTGCGATTTCGGCGGCGATTGCGGCGACCGCGCCGGATGTGCGTGAATTGCCCCGGCTCGATGCACCCGCGACGCCCGAGGCGGTGCTGCGGGCGCTGGCGGGATTGCGCGGATGACGGGGTGGCTTGACGATCTGGCGGGGCTGGCGGCAGCAGGCCCTGTCGCCATGGTCAGCGTGCTGGCGGCGGAAGGTTCCGCGCCGCGCGGGGCGGGCACGCGGATGCTGGTGACGGCACAGGGCCTCACCGGCACGATTGGCGGCGGGGCGCTGGAGTTTCGCGCGGTGGAGCAGGGGCAGGTCATGCTGGGCCATGCACCAGGGACGTGGCGCGTGCAGGACTATCCGCTGGGGCCGCTGCTGGGACAGTGCTGCGGGGGGCGGGTGCGCCTGCTGGTGGAGCATGTGGACCGCGCGGCGCTGGGCTGGCTGGCAGAGGCAGCGGAAGGCCGCGTGCTGGTGAGCGAGCTGGGCGAGCATGGGATTGCCCGGTGGGTGAGCGATGGTCCGGCCACTGCCATTTCCGCGCGGGGTGATAAGCCCGGCGTGGGCGCGCGGCTGGCGGAGCGGATCGGCGGCTATCGGCGGCCGCTCTATCTGTTTGGCGCGGGGCATGTGGGGCAGGCGATTGCGCGGCATGTGCAGGGTCTGCCAGTTCGGCTTGCGTGGTTTGATGTGCGGGCGGAGTTCGGCGCCATGGGCGGCGTGGCTGTGGTGCCGGAGAGCGCCATTGAACAGTGCGTAGCGGAGGCGCCGGACGAGGCGGCGCTGGTGATCCTGACGCACGATCACGCGCTCGATTACCGGCTGACTTTGGCAGCGCTGGTCCGGACGCCGCTGGCGTTTACCGGGCTGATCGGATCGCAGACCAAGCGCGCGCGGTTCCTCTCCCGGCTGGCGCGCGACGGCGTATCGGCGGAGGCCCGCGGGCGGCTGACGTGCCCCATTGGCCTGCCGGGCGTGACGGGCAAGGAGCCTGATGTGATCGCGGTGGCCTTGCTGGCGCAGGTGCTGCAACTGCCGCAACAGGCAGCGGTTCAGGCGGTGGCAGCATGAGCCTGAAGGGCTATCGCGGGGAAATCCTGAGCCTTTCGCATGATCCGGCAGAGGCGCCGGATGCGGTGCGGCATGAGGCCGATGGGCTGCTGGTGGTGGACGCCGGGCGCATGGTGGCGCGGGGGCCGTTTGCAGAGGTGGTGCAGCGGTTTCCGGGGCTGGCGGTGGAGCGGCTGAAGGGCCTGATCGTGCCCGGTTTTATCGATGCCCATGTCCATTATCCGCAGCTTGGGCGGATCGCGAGCCATGGGGCACAGCTGCTCGACTGGCTGGAACGGCATATCTTTCCGGCGGAAAAGGCCTTTGCCGATCCGGTCCATGCGGCGGGCGTGGCCGAGGCGTTTCTGGATGAACTGCTGCGCCATGGCACGACCAGCGCGCTGGTGTTTGCGACAGTTCATGCCGCATCGGTCGAGGCGTTGTTTGCGGCGGCAGAGGCGCGGGATTTGCGGATGATCTGCGGCAAGGTGCTGATGGACCTTGGGCCGGAAGGACTGCGCGATTCGGCGGCCAAGGCACGGGCCGAGACCGAGGCCCTGATCGCGAAATGGCACGGGCGCGCCCGGCTGGGCTATGCGATAACGCCCCGCTATGCGCTGACATCGAGCGATGCGCAGCTGACCGTGGCGGGCGAGTTGCTCGCCGCGCATCCGGGGGTGCTGCTGCACACGCATCTGGCCGAAAACGCGCAGGAGATTGCCGAAGTGGCGGCGCGGTTTACCGAAGCGGCGGATTACCTCGATGCCTATGACCGGTTCGGTCTGGTGACGGAGCGTTCGGTGTTTGCGCACGGCGTGCATCTGCCGGGCCGGTCCTGTGCGCGGCTGGCGGAGACGGGCGCGGGGCTTGCGGTGTGTCCGAGTTCGAACTTCTTTCTGGGATCGGGGATGTTCGATTTCGCGCAGGCCGAGCGGCACGGGGTGCGGCTGGGACTGGGCAGCGATATCGGCGCGGGGACTTCGCTTTCGCTGCTGCACAACGCCGGGCTGGCCTATCAGGCGGGGCTGCCGAGTGGGTATGTGCTCGATCCCATGCGCGCGCTGTGGCTGGCAACGGGCGGTTCGGCGCGGCTGCTGCATATCGATGCCGACGTGGGCAGCCTTGCCGAAGGGCAGGAGGCCGATTTCGTGGTGCTGGATGATGCCGCTACCTCGCTGATGGCGCGGCGGACGGCGGGGGCAACGCTGGCCGAGCGGTTGTTTGCGCTGCAAGTGCTGGGCGATGATCGGGCGGTGCGGCAGACGTATGTGCTGGGGCGCTGCGTTTGGGACAGGGATGCAATGCATGGGCACGCTTGAGGACTTCATCCGGCGGCTGCCCAAGGCGGAGCTGCATCTGCATATCGAGGGGAGCCTTGAGCCAGAGCTGATGTTTGCGCTGGCGGCGCGAAATGGGATCAGCATTCCTTATGCAAGCGTGGAGGATGTGCGGGCGGCTTATGCCTTCTCGAACCTGCAGGACTTCCTCGACATCTACTATGCGGGCGCTGCAGTCTTGCAGACCGAGGCCGATTTCCGCGATCTGGCCGTGGCCTATTTCGAGCGGGCAGCAGCGGACGGGGTGGTCCATGCCGAGATCATGTTCGATCCGCAGACGCATACGGACCGGGGCATTGCTTTTGGCACGGTGATAGAGGGGCTACTGGCCGGGATGGCCGAGGCTGAGGCACGGCTTGGGGTGACCTCGCGGCTGATCATGAGCTTTTTGCGCCATCTTTCGGAAGAAGCGGCGTTCGAGACGCTGGCCATGGCGGAGCCGTGGCTGGAGCGGATCACCGCCGTCGGGCTCGATTCCAGCGAACTTGGGCATCCGCCGACGAAGTTTGCGCGGGTCTATGCAGCGGCACGGGCC
>JBIPOH010000127.1:0-8744 GCA_044379435.1 Novosphingobium sp. | reverse complement strand
CGCGGTAGTGCTTCAGACGCTCTTGCGGAGCGTCATACTTGCGATCCTTGCGATCGATTTCGAGGAAGCCGGTTGCCTTGCCCATGTTCTTGCTACCCTGAATTATTCTGCGGCGACGCTGGCGGCTTCGGCGCGCTCGGCTTCGAGCTGACGAAGCGCGCGGGCATAATCGCGCGGCATGACCTTGACGAAGTGCGGCAGCGCCTCCGCCCAATTATCGAGCAGCGCGCGGGCGTGCTTGCTGCCGGTGTGGAGGTGGTGGCGCTCGACGAGCACGCGCAGCCGCTCTGCATCGTGGCGCAGCATATCGCCCATGCCGAAATCGGTGACGTCCACGCCGCGCTGCTGCGGGCGGCCCGTTCCCTCGTCCTCGTCGCGCTCTGCCGGGACGGGGAAGATATCCACCATCGCCGCGTTGCACAGGACCGGGAAACGGCCTTCGGGATCATAGACATAGGCCACGCCGCCCGACATGCCCGCGGCGAAGTTCCGCCCGGTCTTGCCGAGGACGACGACGACGCCGCCGGTCATGTATTCGCAGCCATGATCGCCGGTGCCTTCGACCACCGCGACGGCGCCCGAATTGCGCACCGCAAAGCGTTCACCAGCGACGCCGTTGAAGTAGGCCTCGCCCGCGATGGCGCCATAGAGCACGGTGTTGCCGACGATGATGTTCTCGTTGGCGGCGCGGTCTACGTGTGACGGCGGACGGACGATGACGCGGCCGCCGGAAAGGCCCTTGCCGACATAGTCGTTGGCATCGCCGGTGAGATCGAGCGTGACGCCGTGGGCGAGGAACGCGCCGAACGACTGGCCCGCGACGCCGGTGAGCGTGACGTGGATCGTGCCCGACGGCAGGCCGCGGTGGCCGTGGCGCTTGGCCACTTCGCCCGAGAGCATCGCGCCGACGGTGCGGTTGACGTTACGCACCTTGCTTTCGATGCGTACCGCTTCGCCGCGTTCGAGCGCAGGCTCGGCGGCGGCGATGAGGGTGTTGTCCAGCGCCGCATCAAGGCCGTGATCCTGCGTGCCGCTCCAGCCGAGCGTGGTGCCCGGCGCGGGTTCAACGCGGTGGAGCAGGCGCGAAAGATCAATGCCGCGCGCCTTCCAGTGGGTAATCGCGGCGCGGGTATCGAGGCAATCGACCCGGCCAACCATCTCGCCGATGGTGCGGAAGCCGAGTTCGGCCATGATCGCGCGCAGTTCTTCCGCCACGAAGAAGAAGTAGTTGATCACATGCTCGGGCTGCCCGGTGAAGCGCGCGCGCAGCACCGGATCTTGCGTGGCGACGCCGACGGGGCAGGTGTTGAGGTGGCACTTGCGCATCATGATGCAGCCTGCCGCGATGAGCGGGGCGGTGGCAAAGCCGAACTCGTCCGCGCCGAGCAGCGCCGCGACCGCAACATCGCGCCCGGTGCGCAGGCCTCCATCGGCCTGGACCGCGATGCGGCTGCGCAAGTTGTTGAGCAGCAGCGTCTGCTGGGTTTCGGCGAGGCCGATTTCCCACGGGCTGCCCGCGTGGGTCAGCGAGGTCAGCGGTGAAGCGCCGGTGCCGCCTTCGTAGCCGGAGATCGTCACGTGGTCCGCACGCGCCTTGGAAACGCCTGCTGCCACAGTGCCGACACCGACTTCGGAGACGAGCTTGACCGAGATGCGCGCCTTGCCGTTCACGTTCTTCAGATCGTGGATCAGCTGGGCCAGATCCTCGATCGAATAGATATCGTGGTGCGGCGGCGGCGAGATAAGGCCGACACCGGGTGTGGAGTGGCGGGTCTTGCCGATCACCTTGTCGACCTTGTCACCCGGCAGCTGGCCGCCTTCACCGGGCTTGGCGCCCTGGGCCATCTTGATCTGGATGTCGTCGGCATTGACGAGATATTCGGTGGTCACGCCGAAGCGGCCCGAGGCGACCTGCTTGATCGCCGAGCGCATCGAATCGCCATTGGGCAGCGGCACGAAGCGATCCGGCTCCTCGCCGCCCTCACCCGTATTCGACTTGCCGCCGATGCGGTTCATCGCGACGGCAAGCGTGGTGTGCGCCTCACGGCTGATCGAGCCAAACGACATCGCGCCCGTGGCGAAACGCTTGACGATGTCGCTCGCGGATTCGACTTCATCGAGCGGCACGGGATCGTTCGCGGGCTTGAAATCGAGCAGGCCGCGAATGGTCAGCATCCGCGCCGACTGATCGTTGATCGACTGCGCGAAATCGCGGTACTTGTCGGGCACGTTGCCGCGCACCGCGTGCTGCAGGGCCGCGACGTTCTCTGCTGTCCACGCGTGTTCCTCACCGCGCAGGCGCAGTTGGTACATGCCGCCGACGTCGAGCATCTTGCGGTAAAGCGGGCTATCACCATAGGCGGCCGCATGGCGGCGCACGGTTTCTTCCGCGATTTCCGTCAGGCCGACGCCTTCGATGGTGGTGGCGGTGCCGGTGAAGTACTTTTCGATGAAGGACGAGGACAGGCCGACCGCATCGAAGATCTGCGCGCCGCAATAGGACTGGTAGGTCGAGATGCCCATCTTGGACATGACCTTGAGGATGCCCTTGCCCACCGCCTTGATGTAGTTCTTCTCGACATCATAGGTGGAGAGCGGCAGCTCGCGGCTGAAGCGGATCGATTCCAGCGTTTCGAACGCGAGGTAGGGATTGATTGCCTCGGCGCCATAGCCTGCAAGCGCACAGAAGTGGTGCACTTCGCGCGCTTCACCAGTTTCCACGACAAGGCCGGTCTGCATGCGCAGGCCCTGGCGGACGAGGTGGTGGTGGACCGCCGCCGTGGCGAGCAGCGCCGGCATGGCGATGCGGTCCTCGTTCTGTGCGCGGTCCGACAGGATCAGGATGTTCTTGTCTGCCAGCACCGCTTCGGTGGCGGCCCAGCACATTTCCTTGATCGCCATTTCGAGACCAGCGGCGCCCGTGCTGGCATCCCACGTGGTATCAATCGTGGCGGTGCGGAACGCGCCGTCGAGCGCAGCTTCGACCGAACGGATCTTGGCGATATCGGCGTTGGTCAGGATCGGCTGATCGACTTCGAGACGCTTGTGCGTGCCGGCATCGTGGCCGAGCAGATTGGGGCGCGGGCCGATCATCGAGACGAGGCTCATCACGAGCTCCTCGCGGATCGGATCGATCGGCGGGTTCGTCACCTGCGCGAAGTTCTGCTTGAAATAATCGTAGAGCAGACGCGAGCGATCAGACAGCACGGCGATGGGCGTATCGGTGCCCATCGAGCCGATCGGATCATCGCCGGTCGCCGCCATCGGCTCAAGGAACCGGGCGAGGTCTTCCTGCGTGTAGCCAAAGGCCTGCTGGCGATCCAGCAGCGACGAAGTTGGCTCGGGCAGCGCGGCTTCCTCGGGCTCCACGACGGCAAGCTCCTTGAGCTTGTACTGCGCAGAAGCCAGCCACTCTTCATAAGGGTAATCGCTGGCGAGTTGGGCCTTGATTTCCTCGTCTTCGATGATGCGGCCCTGCTCAAGGTCGATCAGCAGCATGCGGCCGGGCTGGAGCCGCCACTTGCGCACGATGTCTTCTTCGCGGAACGGCAGCACGCCGCTTTCGCTGGCCATGCAGACGAGATCATCGCGCGTGATCGAGAAGCGCGCGGGGCGCAGGCCATTGCGGTCCAGCGTGGCGCCGATCTGGCGGCCATCGGTGAAGGCAACGGCGGCGGGGCCGTCCCACGGCTCCATCAGCGCGGCGTGGTATTCATAGAAGGCGCGGCGCTTGGCATCCATCAGCGGATTGCCGGCCCAGGCTTCGGGGATGAGCATCATCACCGCATGCGCGAGGCTGTAGCCGCCCGCGAGCAGCAGTTCGAGTGCGTTGTCGAGGCTGGCGGTATCCGACTGGCCATGCGGGATCAGCGGCCACATCTTGTCGAGATCGGGGCCGAGCAGCTCCGATTCCATGGTGCGGCGGCGCGCGTTCATCCAGTTGACGTTGCCGCGCACGGTGTTGATCTCGCCGTTGTGGGCGATGAACCGGTAGGGGTGCGCGAGCTTCCAGCTGGGGAAGGTGTTGGTCGAAAAACGCTGGTGGACGAGGCCGAGCGCCGAGACGCAGAGCGGATCGCGCAGGTCATCATAGAACGAGCCGACCTGATCGGCGAGCAGCAGGCCCTTGTAGACCACGGTGCGCGACGAGAAGCTGGGCATATAGAGCTGAGTTACGCCCGGAAGCCCATGCTTTTCCGCCATGGCAGCCAGCGGATTCTGCGTCTGCTTGCGGATGGCCAGTAGCTTGCGCTCGAACGCATCCTGATCCGGGCAGTTATCGCCGCGGCGGATCACGCACTGGCGCACCACCGGCATCTGCTCGATCACCGTCTTGCCGAGGCCATCCAGCGTGGTGGGCACATCGCGCCAGCCGACAAGGTGCTGGCCTTCCTTGGCGATGAACCGCTCGAACACCTCGATCACGAAATCGCGCGCGGGCTCGTCCTGCGGCAGGAAGCACATCGCGACGGCATAATCACCCGGCGCGGGCAGATCCTTGCCCTCACCTTCGGCCCAGCGGCGCAGCAGCGCATCGGGAATCTGGATCAGTATGCCGGCGCCGTCGCCCAGCAGCGGGTCTGCGCCCACCGCGCCGCGATGATCGAGATTGCGCAGGGTTTCGAGCGCTTGCTCGATAATTCCGTGGCTTTTGATGCCTTTGATGTGCGCCACGAAGCCGACGCCGCATGCGTCATGTTCGTTGCGCGGATCATAAAGGCCCTGAACCTGCGGAAAACCCATCACAATTTTTGCCCTGCACACGGCCGCCAGAAACCGGCCTGGTTGACACAGACGCGCGAATCAGGTCGCCCCGAAGACGACGAAAATTGCGCGAGAGCCCCCCATGACTGCAGGATTGTTATTTTGCAACCGCGCGGCGCGAATTGCCCAAAGGGCCGCGCTGGAAATACGGATGCGGGCCGCCGGAACCCCGGGCTGGGGGGCAGCAATCCAGCTTTCCGTAAGGTCAGCGAAGAAGAGTCAGCCGCGGGCTGGCGCAAGCTCAGGAGAGTCAGCCGCGGGCTGACTTGGGCGCGGAAGAGTCAGCCGCGGGCTGACATGGGCGCGGAAGAGTCAGCCGCGGGCTGACATGCGCTGAAGCGTGGCCAGCGCGGCGCGCAATGCCTCGTCGGTTTCGAACGGCACGGCAGGACCGGCAGAGCGACTGAACGGCGGCGTGGCACTGGCGGCAGGCTCGGAAGCGGGCATCGTTACCGCTTCCAGACGGCGCAGGATCGATTCCCGCGCCGAAACTGGCTGACGGCCATCGGCCACGATGCCACTCTGGCCGATCAGGCCGGGCACGGGCGGTGCGGAAAACGGACCAGACGCAAAGGCGGGGTCGCTGGGCGGTGTCTCGGGTGCAGGCTGCGCTTCGTTGGCAGGCGGTGCCGGATCGGTCAGGTCCGCAGCCGTGCGCGCGGCAATGGTCGAGGCAAGACGTTCGATCAGTTGCACCAGCCCGAGGCTTTCCAGCGGAGCACCGGCAACCGGTGACCGTCCGCTTGTCGGGCGGTAGGGCTGCGCGGTGGTCAGACCGACAGGAAACTGCGGGGTGGCGGCAATGAGCGCCGGAGCGGCAGGCTGGGCGCTGGTTTCAGCTTCTTGTTCAGCCCCGGCCTGAGGCATGACCGCCTCGCAAGGTGCGATGGGCGCCTCATCGGCAGCATCCGCTTGCGTTACGAGAGCATCATCTTCGGCCGAGCCGACAAGAGCGAAGGCCGAAAGATCGAGCAGCTGGGCCGCCGCAGGCCCGCCGGGCGTGTATTCGGCGATCCAAGGAGCGGATGGCAGGTGAGCGTCCGCCGCATCATCGCTCTCAGCCTTGCCGGGCTTGCGGCGCAGCAGCGGCGCTTCCGGCTCGCCAGGTTCCATTTCAAAGGCCTGCGCAGTGGGTGCGTCGGCCTGCGAATCGGCAAAAGCTTCGGTCAGCACCAGCGGGCGGCGCGCCGGGGCATCTGGATGTGCATCGCGGGCGCGAACCTTGTAGGTTTCATCCGCATGCGGGTCGGCAGAGGGGGCAGCGGCGTGCACCGGCCGGGCCGTATCCGCTTCGGCACTCCTGTCCTGCGGCCGCAGGCGCAGGGCCAGCGTCAGCCCAAGCGCCGCGCCCACCGTGCCGAGGGCAAAGGCAACCAGCAGGTGCGCCGTGAAGCCCAGCGGCGGGGCCGTGGCAGGAACCAGCGCGGGCAGGCCAATCATCACGACCAGCGCGCCCAGCGCATCACTGGAGATCGCAAGGCTACCAAGCCCGAACAGCGCAGCAAACCAGAGCGTGGCAAGGGCGGGGAAAAGACGGTGCGCGGTGACCGGCAGCATCTCGCGCCGACGCCGCGATCCGGCCGGGCGGCGCGCAGCAGCGGCAGGCTCTCCTAGGTTGGGCATAACCCAGTTCGTGGTGGCCTGAACCTTCTGGCGGAACGTACTCATGGCGCGTGTCAGACCCCGGTCTGCGAAGGAAACGTGATCTACCGGCAAACCGCCCGAAGTCAGGCGGCAGCGCCGGGGATTGCTTGCTTTGGGGTTAACAGGGTTTGGTAAACGGAATCATAACGCGCCGCGTTACGGGACCAATCGTGCGCGCGTTCGACAAAGGCGCGGGCGACTGTCCGGCGCGCATCCCACAGCGGGCGATCGGCCAGCAATGCCGCCAGCGCAGCGGCCAGCCCGGCAGGATCATCCGGGGGAAACAGCGTGCCGGTCATCCCGTCCTCGATCAGTTCGCGGTGGCCGCCGACGCTACTGGCCGCGACCAGCTTGCCCTGCGCCATGGCTTCGAGCGGCTTGAGCGGCGTGACCAGATCGGTGAGGCGCATCGCCTTGCGCGGATAGCAGACGACATCGACCAGGGAATAATAGCGATCAACTTCGTGGTGCGGCACCCGGCCGATGAAGTGGATGGCGTGCGCGGCACTGGACGCTGCGGCCTGCGCGCGCAGAGCCGTTTCTGCCGGGCCGCCGCCCACCAGCAGCAGGCGCGCATCGGGTTGGGCAGCGAGGATCATCGGCATTGCCGTGATGAGATCATCGAGCCCTTCATAGGGATAGAAACTGCCGAGGAAGCCGATCACCGGCCCATCGCCAAGGCCAAGGCTGCGGGCCAGATCGGCATCACGCGCCAGCGGCTGGCCGAACAGCGCTAGATCGACGCCATTGGGCATGATCGTGATCTTGGCTGCAGGAACGCCGCGCGCCACGAGATCGCCGCGCAGCCCTTCGCAGATCGTGACCACGGCATCGGCGCCGCGCACCACCCGGTCTTCGAGAGCGCGGGTCAGGCGGTAGCGCAGCGACCCTTCGCGGCCCGTGCCGTTGCCCACGGCGGCGTCTTCCCAGAAGGCGCGAATTTCATAGACAACCGGCAGACCAAGGCGGCGGCCCGCGCGCACGGCGGCAAGGCCGCCCAGCGCAGGCGAATGGGCATGGAGCACATCGGGACGCCACTGCTGCGCCGCCGCTTCGACGCGGCGGGCCAGCGCGCCGATTTCCTGCCATTCGGAAAGGCCCGGAATGCCCGAACGCTGGCCAGAGGGCGCGGCGGGGGTGCGGTGAAAGAGAAGGCCATCGTGCGTTTCAGGATCAGCGCCAGCGGCAGGCGCGGTATGGCGCTGCCCGGTCACCGCGCGCACCTGATGGCCCAGCCCTTCCTGCGCCTTGAGAATGGCGCGGGTGCGGAAGGTGTAGCCGCTTTGCAGCGGCAGCGAATGATCGAGAATGTGCAGCACCCGGGTCATGCCAACCTTCATGGCACGGCAGGACTTAACGCCGCGTCAACCCAGTTTGCCTAAACAGCACGGCAGTTCGGTTCGCTTCAGAGCCGCGCTTCCTTTCTGGACCGGCCCGTATGATCGATATCTTTACCGTGGTGGTGCCGCATGTGCTGATGGCGATTGCCGTCTGGCGCCTGCTGACCCGCGACGATCTGGACCACGATCCGATCCTGCCGGACACGCGGCAAATTGCGGCGCGGCGCCAGCATGGGCCCGGGCCCGGGCCCGGGCAGGCGCCCGGGAAAGGCGGACCCGGTGCTTAACCTTTTCCTGACCGCCTTCGTCAGCGCATTTCTGGCCGCAGGCGTGCGGCGTCCGTTCCTGTTCGTGCTGGCCTATGCCTATATCGATATCGTCGCGCCGCAAAAGGTCACCTGGGGCTTCCTCGGGCAAGTACCGGTCAGCCTGATCGCGTTCGTCTGCGCAGTGACGGCATGGGCGGTGGCGGAAGACAAGAACGGCATCCGCTTCTCGCCGCGCCAGATCGTGCTGCTGCTGCTGCTGATCTACTGCGGGCTGACCACGCGCACCGCCGACTTTCCCGAACCTGCCCTCGAAAAATGGGGCTGGGTGTGGAAGGCGCTGGTCTTTGCCCTGTTCCTGCCGCTCACCTTGCGCACGCGGCTGCGGATCGAGGCGCTGGTGCTGATCATCGTGCTTTCGGTGGGCGTGATCGTGATCGGCGGCGGGATCAAGACGCTGGCGGGCGGCGGCGGCTATGGCGAACTGAAGCTGCTGGTGAACGACAACACCGGGCTTTACGAAGGCTCGATCATATCGACTTGTGCGGTGTGCGTGATGCCGCTGGCGCTCTGGCTGGCCCGGTGCGGCACGATCTTCCGGCCGGGCTGGCTGGTGTGGCTGTTTGCGCTGGGCATCTGCTTTGCCTGCCTGCTCATGCCGGTGGGCACGCAGGCGCGCACGGGGCTGATCTGCGTTGGCGTGCTGGGCGTGATGATGCTGCGCTCGGTC
>JBIPOH010000126.1:0-8787 GCA_044379435.1 Novosphingobium sp. | reverse complement strand
CCAGATGGCACCGCCAAACGCGAATCAGAGCGATGCGACTCGCTTCGACAGACGCGACATCTTGCGTGCCACGGTGTTCTTGTGGAGCACACCGCGCGCCACGCCGCGCGCCAGCTCGGGCTGGGCAGCCTTGAGGGCATCGGCCGCTGCGGTCTTGTCACCACCGGCAATTGCGGCTTCGACCTTCTTGACGAAAGTGCGGATGCGCGAAAGGCGGTTGCCGTTGATCTCGGCACGGTTGGCGTTGCGGCGGATGCGCTTACGGGCTTGCGGCGTATTGGCCATGTCTGTCCTGTTTCAAGAGCTTTGGCGACCTGCCTGAGACAGGCCGCAATCAATCCGGTTAACCCCAGCAAGGCGACAAACCTTCCGGGAAAGCGCGGCCCTTAGCTGCGGTGTCCCGAATCGTCAACACGTGAGTGGCCCAGCTGGTTCTGTTCGGAGGCGATCAGGCGAACTTCACGAATTTCAGCTTGAGCCCGTCACGCGGCTTCGGGATCGGCCAGGGCTGCCATGAAGGCGCATAGCCCGGCTCCACTTCCACGCGGTAGCGCGTGAGGATGTGGTGAACGAGCAGCTTGGTCTGCATCGTGGCGAAATGCAGGCCGAGGCACATGTGCGCTCCGCCGCCATAGGGGATCCATGCATATTTGTGGCGCGCCGCCACGGCTTCGGGCGTGAAGCGCAGGGGATCGAAGCGCTCCGGATCAGGCCAGTGCGCCGGATCGGCATGGACCGCCGCCGCGCTGACGCCGACATTCGTGCCGGCGGGGAAGCGGTGGCCGCGGAAGGTGAAATCGCGCAGCGCCCGGCGCGGGGTAGAAGGCACCGGCGGCATGATCCGCAGCGCCTCCTTCATCGCCATTTCCGCAAGTTCCATCTTGCCCAGCGCATCGTAGGCCAGCGCCGCGCCGTCGCCGCCCGCTGCCGCGCGTGCTTCAGCGCGCAGCTTGTCCTGCCATTCCGGGTTCTTCGCGAGATGCCAGATCAGCGTGGTGAACGAGCTGGTGATCGTATCGTGCGCGGCCATCATCAGGAAGATCATGTGATCGACCACGACGTCTTCGGGCAGGAGGTCTGCCGCCGGGTCATCATCGCGCCGCGCCAGCGCGAACTGGCTGAACATGTCCTGCCCGGGGTTCGCGCGCCGTTCGCGCAGCAGGCGCGTGAAGTATTCCACCATCAGCTGGCGCCCGGCATAGCCCTTGCCCATCGCCGTGAACGGCAGCGGGCGGCGCACCGGCGCGACCGAAGCCTGCACCATATCGACGAAGGCCTTGTTGAGCTTGTCCGCCTCTGGCCCCAGCGGCAGGCCGAGGAAGCTGGTGGCAGCGGTTTCCAGCGTCAGCGCTTTGATCGCCGCGTAGAACTTGCGCTCGCCTTCGCCCCAGGCTTCGACGCCGCGCGCGATATCGGCATTGAGCGCATCGCAATAGTGGCGCATCGGTTCGGGCTTGAAGGCAATCGACAGCGCGCGGCGGTCGGCGCGGTGCGCGGCGAAATCCATCAGCATCAATCCGCGCGGGAACAGCAGGTTGAGCACCGGGCCCCAGCCTTGCTCGGACGAGAAGATCTTTTCGCGGTCGAACAGCACCAGCTCATTGGCATCCGGCCCGATCAGCGTGACTTGCCGGCGCCCGAAGCTGTTCGTGCGATAGACGTCGCCATACTTCGCGCGCATCCGGTTGCCATAGCCGATTGGATCGGCCAGCAGCTGGAACGTAGTGCCGAAGATCGGCCAGCCGTCCTCGCCGGGAATTGCATCGAGCGCGCTTTCGTCGTTCAGCCGAATCCAGTGCGGATTGCCGCGTTCGGACTGCGCGTCATGCGGACGTATGGTCGGTGAAGGGGGTGCTGCCAGACTGGCCAAGGCTGAACTCCTGAGTTTAACCGCGCGGTTAATGACACAGATGTCAGCAAAGTCAATTCAGCGCGCTCAGATCCAGCCCGAAAGCTCTCGCCGCACCAGCGCTTCGAGCATGTCCATGCCCGGCTCGCCCGCATTGAGGCAGGTGAGCGCTGCGAAATGTGTGCCGCCCGCTGCTTCGAAATCCTCGCGGCCCCGGATGCCCAGTTCCTCGATGGTTTCGAGGCAGTCGGCAGAAAATCCCGGCGCAGCGATGGCCATGCGGCGGATGCCGTTGGTAGCCTGCACCTTGATCACGTCATCCGTTGCAGGCTCCAGCCACTTGGCGCGGCCGAAGCGCGATTGGAAGCTGGTGGCAAGCTTCAGCGCGGGGTGCGAGACGGCAAACCGTTCGCCCAGCAGACGCGCCGTCTTCCGGCAGTGGCAGTGATAGGGATCGCCGAGGCGGAGCGTGCGTTCCGGCATGCCATGGAAGCTCAGCACAAGGAGTTCGGGTGCGAAATCGAGCGCCTCGATCTGGCGGCCGAGATCGCTGTGCAGCGCAGTGATCAATAGCGGATCGTCGAAATAGGGTGGCAGTGTGCGCAGCGCCGAAACGCGGCGGCGGTCCTTGATCCAGTCTGCTACCGCATCGAGCGCGCTCGCCGTGGTGGCGCCGGAATACTGCGGATAGAGCGGGGCGACGAGAATGCGCTCGCAGCCATCCGCCAGCAGCTTGTCGAGCTCGGCCGACATTGCGGGCTTCTGATAGCGCATGGCGTGGCGCACGATGACCGCGTCTCCCAGCCCCCCTGCATTCAGCCGGGCTTGCAGCGCGCGGGCCTGCGCGGCGGTGTGGAACGCGAGCGGCGAGCCTTCCTCGGTCCAGACCTGGCTATAGGCATGGGCGGATTTGCGGGGCCGCGTGCGCAGCACCAGCCCGCGCAGGATCGGCTGCCAGAAGATCTGCGGGATTTCCACCACGCGGCGGTCCGAAAGAAACTCGGCGAGGTAACGCCGCACGGCACCTTCATCAGGCGCGTCAGGCGTGCCGAGGTTGACCAGGAGTACCCCGATCTTGCCGGTGAGAATCCGGGGATGGTCGGCAGGTTGGTCCATGGCGCTGATCAGAGGCCTTCAGAAAGCAGTGGGAGACGGCGGAAGCGCAGTCCCGTGGCAGAGAACAGCGCATTGGCAATGGCAGGTGCGACGGCAGTGGTCGCAAGTTCTCCGGGATCGAACGGATGCTCGTCCGACTCCGCAAATGCAATATCAACCTTGGGGCAATCGGCAAGCAGGGGCAGGCCCAGTTGCGCAAGTCGCCCCGCCGTCGGCAGGCCTGCCGCATAGCCGGTGCTGCCGCCTATGGCCAGTGCCAGCGCAAACAGCATTCCGCCTTCGACCTGTTGGCGCGCAATATCGACGTTCACGATCCGCCCGATATCGACCCATGCCGAAAGCTGGTCCACCCGGATGGCGCCCTCTTCCTGCCGCGCCGTTGCGACGACTGCGATGAACCCGCTGCGCGTGCCTTCGGGCGCGGCAAGGTCCATGCGGTGGCAGGCGATGCCTTGGCCCGAGGCATCCGCGCCGCCGCCCCACATCGCCATCCGCGCCGCACCAACCAGACAAGCAGCAAGGCGCGGCTGCCCGCTGAGCACCCCAATGCGGTAGGACAGCGGCTCTGCCCCGCCGAAATGCGCGCATTCATCAATGAAGCTTTCGGTGATGAACGCGCTGTAGGCATGGGCGTTGCCGCGATACCGCGCAGTGGGCAGCGGCAGCGACACCGGCACGTGATCGACTGCGCGTTCGGGGATCGCATAGAGCGGCATCGCCCCTTCGCAGGCGAGCGGGTCGGCGCGGTCTTTCGCCGCCGCCTGCGCATCGGGCGCATCCAACCCATCAAGCAAGCGCGCGCCGGCCTCTATCGCGGTGGCAGGCAGCGCGAGGCGCGTGCGCCAGCCAAGGAGCTGGCGCTTGTCCGGCCCGATCGAGGCCGAGAGCAGCGCCGAAAGCGGCGTGCGCGGATAGCCCGCGAGGGATTCTTCCCAGCGCGACCACATCAGCTGCACCGGGCGGCCCAGCGCCTTGGCGATCAGCACTGCTTCCACGGCGATGCGGGCATCGAGCCGGGCATCGAAACTGCCCCCAGCGTGCATGGCATAGACCACGACCTTGCGGCGCGAGAGCCCCGCCGCGCGCGCCGCCTGCCGCCGCACCAGTTCGGGCGCCTGCGTGGCGAGCCACAACTCCAGCCTGTCCCCGCTCAGCCGCGCAGTTGCCGTGGCGGTTTCGAGCGGGGCGTGGAGCGCGGGTTCGACATCATAGCGCGCCGTGAGGCTGGGTTTGGCGAGCAGCGCATCGGGATTGCCTTCGGCCATCAGCCGTGTGGCGGCGCCTTTGCGCAGCGCGGTATCGATACGCGTTTCCAGTGCGGCCGAATCGGCGATCCGCCCGGCGGCGCGAAAGCGCGGCTCCATCGCCAGCACTGCCTTGTGTGCGGCGTGCCAAGTCTTCGCGGCAGCGGCGACCCAGCGTTTCGCATGGACCACGCCGACAACGCCGGGCACTTTGGCGGCGGCCTTGCGGTCATAGCTGGAAAGCACCGTATCGCCTTGCGGGCCGTGGGCGATGGCAGCGTGGACCATGCCGGGGACCCGCACGTCTCCGGCAAAGACGAAGCTGCCATCGGCCTTGGCGGGAAGGTCGAGCCGGGGGAAGCGGGGGCGCGCGCCATCCGGAAACTGGCCGGGGCGTTCCTTGGCCGGTTCGGCGCGCAGCGCGGGGGGGGCGGGCGGATCGTAGTCCAGCGCCTCCGCGATCAGCGCGGCAAAAGCGATGCGCTGCTTGCCGTTCACCACGAAGTGCCCGGCAGTGTCGAGCGTTTCCCAGCCCACGTTCCACTGCGCCGCTGCAGCCTGCATCAGCATGGCGCGCAGCCCCGCCGCCGCCGCGCGCAACGGCGCCTCGAACGCGGCCAGCGCGGTGCCTTCGGCGGTGATCATCAGCGGCTCGCGCTCGGCATGCACGCGGGCCAGCCAGTCATCCGGCGTATTGGCCAGCGCGGGAAGGTAGCGCGGCTGCCATAACGGAGCCCAGCGCGCGGCCAGCACCGGATCGCCATAGACCGGGCTGGCAGGCGCAGGCTCTACGCCGACGCGCTTCCAGTCCGCGCCGAGTTCGACCGCGACGATCTGCGCCATCAGGGTGGTGATGCCCTGCCCCATTTCGCAAACCGGCACCGCCACGCTGATCGCGCCATCGGCGGCAAGGCGGATGAAGCTGTCGAACACCTGTTCGCCCGGCCCCGGCACCAGCGCGCTGGCGTAGCGGCGCGGCGCGAGCGCGAAAGCCACGAGCAGCGCGCCCGCGCCCCCCGCGCCGATCAGCAGCCCGCGCCGCGTCAGCCTCATCCCTTCGGCGCGTCCAGCCAAGCGAGCACTTGCCGCGCGATTCCGGCGAAGATTTCCGCCTCGGGGCCGTCGCCCGCTGCCGAAGGTTCGCCCGCATCGCTCGATTGGCGGATGGCGAGGTTCAGCGGTACTCGGCCAAGGAAGGGCAGGCCCATCGTCTTCGCCGCCGCTTCCGCCCCGCCTTGGCCAAACGGATCACTGCTTTCGCCGCAATGCGGGCAGACATAGCCTGCCATGTTCTCGACCATGCCGATCAGCGGCACTTCGCCCTGTTCGAACAGGCGGATCGCGCGGGCTGCATCCATCAGCGCCAAGTCCTGCGGGGTGGAGACAATGACCGCGCCTGCAGGCTTGTGCTTTTGCAGCATGGTGAGCTGCACATCGCCAGTGCCGGGAGGCAGGTCGACCACGATGATCTCCGCATCTCCCCAGTGCGCATCGATCAGCTGGCCCAGCGCATTGCCTGCCATTGGCCCGCGCCAGGCAATCGCCTGCCCGGGCTGGACGAGGTGGCCCATCGAGAGCATCGGCACGCCCCAGGGGCTCGGCACCGGATACATCTTTTGCCCTTCCGCCTCGGGCTTGCGACCTTCGGTGGCCAGCAGGCGCGGCTGCGAGGGGCCGTAGATATCGGCATCGACGAGGCCGACCTTGCGCCCCAGCCGCGCCATCGCCACCGCCAGATTGGCCGAAAGCGTGGATTTGCCGACGCCGCCCTTGCCCGATCCCACTGCGACGATGCGCCGCGTGACGCGATCTGCCGTCATCCCGATGCGTACTTCCGCGGCTCCGGCGGCGCGTGCAGCGTCGCGCACCTTTGCTTCCAGCGCATCGCGCGCAGGCCGGTCCAGCCCGCTTACTTCGAGGATGATCGAGGCGGTCTCGCCCTCGGTTTTCACCGTCTGCAGCCGCGCGCCGGCGGCCATGCGCGCGGCCTGTTCGAGTGCTGTCTGATCAAGGCTCAATGCCAGTGTCCCATGCAAAAGGGGCAGATGCCCTAACGGACGCCCCCTAGCAGAGGAATTTTGGCAGGGAGACACTGTTTTTAACCGCAGAGCGTACCTATAGTCCTTGTCATGATTTCTATTGTTGGACGAATGTCGCAGATCGGCCTTGCCATGGCCGGCAGGAAAAGCCCTTGGGGCTCGGGCGAAGCGGGCAGCGGCGAGCCCGCTGGTGATCCGGCTGGTGAGGGCGAAGGCGCGGCCCCTGAAGGCGCACCGCCGCCGCGTGGCGGCAATGGGCCGCGCAATCCATGGCTGCCGCCCTCCTCGGGCGAAGCCCGCCGCACGCAGACGCTGGAAGACCTGTTCAAGCGCCGTGGTGGCGGCGGCGGTGGTGGTGGTGGAGGCAACGGGTTCCGCCTGCCCCAGCGCCCCGGTGGCGGCTCTTGGGCGCCAGTCGCCGTTGGCGTTGTTGCTCTGCTCTGGCTTGGTGCCACGATGGTCCACCGCGTTTCCCCGCAGGAAAAGGGCGTGGTCACCACGTTCGGGGCCTATAGCCGTACGATCGATTCCGGCGTTTCGTTCACGCTGCCTTGGCCGATCCAGGCGGTGCAGGTCGAAGACGTCACCTCGATTCGCCGCGACTCGATCCCCGAAGGTGATGGCGAACGGCTAATGCTGACGGGTGATCAGAACCTCGTCGATCTCACCTATCTCGTGCGCTGGAACATCAAGGACCTCAAGCTCTACACCTTCCAGCTGGCCCAGCCCGATGAGACGGTGAAGGAAGTGGCTGAGGCGGCCATGCGCCAGTCGATCGCCGAAGTCTCGCTGAACGATGCCATGGGATCGGGCCGCGCTTCGATCGAAGGCAACGTGCGCGAGAGGATGCAGCGCATCCTTGATGCCTACCGTTCGGGCGTGAAGATTCAGGGCGTGGAGATCAAGAAGACCGATCCCCCGGCCAAGGTTGTCGATGCCTTCAAGGAAGTGCTTGCCGCCCAGCAGGACGCGCAGAGCGAAATCAACCGCGCGGAAGCCTGGGCGCAGCAGCTGACCCAGCGCGCGCAGGGCGAAGCAACGGCCTTCGACAAGGTCTATGCCCAGTACAAGCTCGCCCCCGAAGTGACGCGGCGGCGCATGTATTACGAAACGATGGAGCGTGTGCTGAGCCAGACCGACAAGGTGATTCTCGAAACCACCGGCGTCATGCCCTACTTGCCCCTGCCCGGGATGAAGCAGGCCCAGCCTGCCGAACCTGCCGCCGAAGCACGGGAGCGCCGCTGACATGGAACAGACTTTGATCCGTCTGTGGCAGGAACAGAAGGCCGTACTCATCGCCGTTGCTGTTGCGCTGGTCGTGCTGGTGAGCTGCGTAACCGTGGTGGGCGAACAGGAGCAGGCCGTGATCGTGCGGCTGGGTGAACCCAACCGCGTGGTCAACCGCTTCCGCCCCAACGCCGATTTCGGCCAGACCGGCGCGGGCATCGTGCTGCGCATCCCGTTCATCGAACAGGTGGTGCGCATCGACAAGCGCGTGCTCGATGTGCAGATGGAACGTCAGCAGGTGACCTCGGCCGATCAGCGTCGGCTTGAGGTAGACGCTTATGCGCGGTTCCGCGTGATTGATCCGGTCAAGATGTATGCCACCGCCGGAACGGTCAGCAAGGTGGCCGAACAGCTCCAGCCGATTCTGAATTCGGTGCTGCGCCAGGAACTGGGCAAGCGTACGTTTGGCTCGCTGCTTACCGCGGATCGCGGGCAGGCGATGATCAACATCCGCAAGGGGCTCGACCGCGAGGCGCGCGAATATGGTGCGCAAGTGATCGACGTGCGAATCAAACGGGCGGACCTGCCAGATGGCGCGCCGCTGGAATCCGCGTTCACGCGCATGATCACCTCGCGCCAGCAGGAAGCCGCCACGATCCGTGCGGGCGGGCAGAAGAACGCGCAGATCATCCGCGCCACGGCCGAGGCGACAGCCGCAAAGACCTATGCCGACAGCTATGGCAAGGATCCGGACTTCTACGATTTCTACCGCGCGATGCAGAGCTATGACGCGACCTTCTCGCAGAAGGGCAGCAGCACCTCGATCGTGCTTTCGCCCGACAATGCCTACCTGCGCCAGTTCAAGGGCGGGAAATAACCCCGAACGTTGGCCGAACACATCATTCAATCCCGGTTCAGGCGCTGAGATGTGAAAGCGAGGCGCGGAACCGGAACCGGAGGCCAGATGCGCGGGCCGTTCGCGCTCCGCCGCTGACATGAAGAGGAATTGCCAAGTGCGATACGCTTACGGAGTAACTACGGCGCTGCTCCTCGCCGGCAGCGCGCTGACCCTGACAACGGGCTTCCCCGCCGGAGCCCAGGTGGCCCAGAACGATTCCGCCCAGATGCAAGCGGTCGTGCCGCGCGGCGGTGCCCCTGCCAGCTTTGCCGACCTCACCCAGCAGCTCCAGCCGGCTGTGGTCAACATCTCCACCCGCCAGCGCGTGAAGGTGCAGAACAACAATCCCTTTGCCGGAACCCCCTTCAGCGATCTGTTCGGCGGCGGGCAGGGTGGCGGCCAGCCGCAGACGCG